>NZ_JBXWSM010000004.1:0-107078 GCF_059613405.1 Ruegeria sp. BHSA118 | reverse complement strand
GTCACCATGACTGCCGCCAATACCCATCCTGCAATGCGCATCATCTTACCCCAGAGTTGACCCGGTCAGCACCGTCACTGCGCGGCGGTTCTTGGAATAGCATTCCTCAACGCTGCAAATCTCGATCGGGCGCTCCTTGCCGTAGCTGACGGTGTTCAGGCGGTTGCCAGCAACACCGCGCGAAATCAGATACTCCCGAGCGGCATTTGCGCGACGTGCACCCAGCGCAAGGTTGTATTCGCGGGTACCCTGCTCGTCCGCGTGACCTTCGATCGTGGCAACGAAATCCGGATTGGCCAGAAGCCAGTCCGCTTGCCCTTGCAGCACGGTCTGCGCCTGTGGTGACAGGGTCGACTGGTCCACGGCGAACAGAACACGATCCCCGACGGTCTGCTGGAAATACGCAGGCGAACGCGGGTCACTGGGCGAGCCCGGTACGATCGCGCCTGTGCCACCGGCACCGCCCAATGCGGATGGGTCATTGTTCGTACAGGCGGCGATCACACTCAGCGCGCCCAACGCCAGGACTTTGCTCAATACATTCATTTCAAGTGCCTCGTGTTTTGATTGTTGCCGCCTGTCTACCACAGGGACGATTCGTTGTGAACTTTGCTGCGATCAATTCTGTAGTGGGCCCCATGACGGATCACTGCCGCCATCCGGTGTACGCACCGGGCGCAGGTTGCGGCCCGAGATGTCCACCGAATACAGCGAGGCCCGGCCGCTGGCCCCCTGCGTTTCACGGGTGAACATGATAACGCGGCCATTGGGCGACCAGGTTGGGCCTTCATCCAGAAACGAAGCGGTCAACAAGCGTTCCTCTGATCCGTCCGTGCGCATCACGCCAATGTGGAAACGGCCCTGATTTTGCTTGGTAAAGGCAATCAGATCGCCGCGCGGCGACCATACCGGCGTGCCATAACGACCCGAGCCAAAGCTGATCCGCGTGGCCTCGCCGCCATTCGCGGGCATCACGTAAAGCTGCGGTGTACCCGAACGGTCGCTTTCAAACACGATCCGGCTGCCATCCGGCGAATAGCTGGGGGCGGTTTCAATTGCTGGCGTGTTGGTCAGACGCGTGCTTTGCCCCGACGCTAGATCCATTTTCCACAGGTCCGTGTTTCCGCCCTGAATCAATGAATACACGATCGACCGGCCATCCGGCGAAAAGCGGGGCGAAAAGCTCATGGTTCCGTCCTGCGTCTTCAGCTCCTGCCGTTTCACGCGGCCCACATCCAGAACATAGATGCGCGGGCTGCCGCTTTCATAGCTGGTGTAAAGCAACCGATCGCCAGTAGGTGAAAAGCGCGGCGCCAGAACGATTGCGGCGCTGTCGGTCATGTACTGCACATTCGCACCATCGTAATCCATGATCGCCAAACGCTTCAGGCGCTGGTCCTTCGGCCCGCTTTCCGAAACAAAGGCAACGCGGCTGTCAAAATAACCGCCCTCGCCTGTAATCCGGCTGTACACCTGATCGGCCACTTTATGCGCCATGCGCCGCCAGCCCTCGGTGGTGCCTGCCAATTGCAACCCATTGCCCAGCTCCTGACCCGAAAACACATCCCAGACCCGGAACCGAACCGTAAGGTTCTTGCCCGAAACATTGACTGCCCCCGTGATCAGCGCATCGGCATTGATCGCTTTCCAATCGGGAAACTGAACCGGAGCCTCAAAGCTGCTGACCCGGCTGATGAAGGCATCCGAAGAGATCTCGCGGAACAACCCGGTTCCTGTCAGATCAGCCGCCACCACGCGCGAGATGTCCTGTGCATATTGCGCCGCAGACGGGCTATCGGGGACAAAGTTCGGTACCGCAAAGGGCAAGGGTTCGATAATGCCCTGGTCCAACTCCAGCCGCAGGGGACCGTTCTGTGCAAGAACCGGCGTAGACATCAGCGTCAGGCCGACAAAGAGGCTGGTCAGAAGTTTCATCATTTGATCCGCATCCTCTCGGGATTGAATGTAATCTCAACATCCTGCCAATGAGCGTATTTGTCAGCAGGCAAGTCATATCCTCTGGCGCCGCAGCGTAAAATCGCGCGCCGGGCGGCCTGATAGGCCTGATTGGCCGCGCCCGCAGACCCGCCAGAACTGTCCAGCATCCGAATGCTGCCATCCACGACCGTACCATCACGGTTCAGCGAAAAAGCTACAACGACCACGGTGCTCAGCGCATCCGTAGACAAAGAGCCGACATTCCAGCATTTGGACACGGCCAATCGCATCGCGTCCTTCTCACCGCTGGTCAGCGGTGGGCCGGATGGCTCGGTTCCACTGCCCAAGGCTTCGGCCAGAGCGTCATTGATCGCGGCCTCGTCGGCCTGTGCGTCAGGTTCAGGCGCTGCTTCAGGCGTCTCCGCCACAACAGGTTCGGTCGGCGGGCTTGGACGGTTCGGACGCACCCGCGGTCTCGGTGACGTAAGCGGAGACTGCTCTTTGGTTTCCTCTGCCTCGGTCACGATCTCGGGGGCCGCTTCTTCCGGCGCGGTCTGATCCTGTTGTTCCTGCTGAACCTCGGCGCCCTCGTCCAGAGACACCGGCGGCGTTTCGAAGTCATCCGGTTTTGCCTCGGGCGGCGGTGGCGCTATGGCCTCAGGGGCGACACGATCCGATGGGCGCGGCTGCGCCTCGGGCCCCGGAGGCACCGGCTGTGCGACAGTTTCGACCTCGGGTTCTGCCAATACAGGCAGCTCATCCGGTACATCCGGCTCCGGCGGTGCTTCGACGATAACTGGGGCAGGCTCCGGTTCTGGCTCAGCCGGTGCGACAGGTTCCGGGCGCGGCTGTTCCTCGACAACAGGTTCCGGTGGCTTGGTCTCAGCCTCCGGCTCGGGCGGTTGTTGCAATGCCGCCGGCACCTCTGGGATATCGGGCGCATCCCGCTGGGCCGTCATGGCCGCGAATTGTTCAGCGGTGATCACGGACACATCCTGTACGGCCATCGGCAACGGCTCGGACCGGAAGGTGCCGCCGAAAAGCGCCACTCCGATCAGGCTGACATGCGCAATCGCAGAAATCTTGGTGCCGGTATCCACCGTGCGCCCTCACTCTCCACCTTCGTCCAGCGTCGGCCCGCCCGTATCGGTCACAAGCCCAACGTTGGAAAACCCGCCCGCGTTCAGCGCACCCATGACCTGCATGACCTGTGCGTAGGGAATTGCACCATCGGCGCGCAGGAAAACCCGGTCACTGCTCCGCTCTGCCGCAATCGCGCGCAGCTTGCCGATCAGCTCTTCGCGTAACACATCTGTTGTCTGGATCTGCACACGTCCATCAGCCGTCAGGGTCACGGTCAAAGGTTCTTCATTGTCACCGGGCAAAGCACTGGCGGCGGTCTTGGGCAGATCTACTGGAACACCGACAGTCAGCAATGGCGCGGCCACCATGAAGATGATCAGCAAAACCAGCATGACATCCACAAACGGCGTCACGTTGATCTCGGCCATGGGTTGCGCGCGACCGCGACGCCGACCGCGTCTGCGCCCATTACTGCCCGAGGATTGCTGAACCGCCGCACCCATGGTCAGCTGTCCAACTGGCGCGACAGAATGGTGGCGAACTCGTCGGCAAAGGCTTCGTAGCCGCCAACGATCCGATCACTATCCGCGCTGAGCTTGTTATAGAAAATGACGGCCGGAATCGCGGCCAACAGACCCAGCCCCGTCGCCATAAGCGCCTCGGCAATACCTGGGGCCACGACCGCCAGATTGGTATTTTGCTGTTCGGCAATCTCGATGAAGGCGTTCATGATACCCCAGACGGTACCGAACAGGCCTATAAACGGTGCGGTCGAGCCCACTGTCGCCAATATGGGCAGCCCTTTCTGCAAGGTCTCTGCCTCTTTTGCGATGGCCACATCCATCGAGCGATCAATCCGCGCGGTGGCCCCGGCGATCAGCCCACCATCATTTCGGTGCGACCTGCGCCATTCGATCATGCCTGACGCAAAGATCTTTTCCGAGCTGCCATCCGGCTGGGTTCCGACCTGCTCGAACAACTCATCCAACGGGTTGCCCGACCAGAAGCTTTCATCAAAAACCTGCGCCTCGCGACGGGCCGCGCGGTAATTGATCAGCTTCTGGATGATGATACCCCAGGACCAGATGGATGCACCGATCAGCATCAACATCACCAATTTGACAATAAAGGTCGCGCGGGCATACAGCCCCCACATGGAGAAATCGATCTCCTGCGCCAGCGCCAGCGTTTCAGCTTCCATGAACCTGCTCTTTGTTTTTGCCTGACGGCCGTTTATTTGGCCTTGTTTTGCCAAACGCTAACGCAGTTGGGGTTGAAATGCCAATAGAACCACCCCTGACCCGCAAATTGTTACATCAATGCGCGAATCTCTGCCGGAAGCCGGATCGGCCTGCCGTCCTTGTTGATACACACGGCAGTGACCGAGGCGCGAAAAATCTCGGTCTCGCCGCGCCGGACCAGCTGCGCCATGGTCAGCCGCACACCCGAGATTTCGGTGACTTCGGTTTCGACGATCAGTTCGTCATCGAACCTGGCGGGCGAAAGGTAATCGGCCTCGACCCGCCGCACGACCCAAACAATGCCCTCTTCCCGCATCGCGTTCTGGTCATTGCCCAGATTGCGCACCCAATCCGAACGCGCACGTTCGATATACCGCAGATAGTTCGCGTGATAGACGACACCGCCCATGTCGGTGTCTTCATAATAGACGCGAACCGGATAGGTATGTTTCATTGCGGTGGCTCCAACCGGGCAAACAACCTGAGCGCATGAGACGCATCCTGCGCCGAACTTGGCAAAACCGGATCGTATGCAGCCCGAATCAACGCAGCAATATCGGGGCGCAGGATCGTCGTTTCGCCCGCCACGGCCAGCGGAGATTGCGTCCGAAACGCAGTATCGGACCAAAGCAGGATGGTCTGCACCACCTGGCTCAGCGCCAGCGTTTCCGCCGGTATCTTGGACAACTGCTTGTCCATGCGAAGAAAAACAAAAGCCGCACGGATCGCGCTATCTTCTTCGAACCGGAAAATGCGGTACTGGTTTGCATCCGCTTCAACCAAGCGCCCGACCAACGGTGCCAGATCGGGAATCAGACGATCAAGATCCGGCACGTCCAGCAACTCTTGCCAATCCCGGAAGAAGAAGACCATGCAGTTGGCGCCAAGCTCGGGGTCGGTTTCGGCCATTTTGTGACCGGCCAAGGTGACAACCGCCTCCAAGGCACCCTTCACAGTGGACAGCGTTTCATCTTCAACACCAAACACAATCGGCACGATGGGTCGCCCCCAACGGGCAAACAGAAACTCACCGCCTTCGCGCGTGAACAGCGCCTCAATCTCTTCCGGTGTCACGGTCAGGCCTTCATCTTTTCGAAAATACTCTCGCCGAAGGCATAAATTTTCCAAGCGCAAGCTTCAACCAAACAGATCGCTCTGCCGTTTGGGTGCAGCCATGCCCAGATGCGTCCAGGCCTTTTGCGCCAACATCCGCCCACGCGGTGTTCGCTGGATCAACCCCTGTTGCAACAGAAAGGGCTCGATCACTTCTTCCAGCGAGTCCCTGCTTTCCGATAGCGCCGCCGACAAGGTCTCAATCCCGACCGGCCCGCCGGCATAGTTTTCGGCGATCAGTTTCAGATAACGCCGGTCGGCGCCATCCAGCCCCAGATTGTCTACACCCAGTCGCGTCAATGCGCCATCCGCAAGACCGCGCGTGATCCGCCCATCTCCTTCGACAATGGCGAAATCCACCACCCGGCGCAGCAGACGTCCGGCGATGCGTGGTGTCCCGCGCGACCTGCGCGCAATCTCGCGTGCGCCCTCATCATCCGCCGGAGCGCCGAGTTTCCGCGCGTTTCGGGTGACGATCTCATGCAGTTCGTCCACGGTGTAGAACTGCAGCCGGGTCGGAATACCAAACCGGTCGCGCAAAGGTGTTGTCAGCAAACCCATGCGCGTCGTGGCCCCGACAAGCGTGAAGGGTTGCAACTCGATCCGAACCGTTCGCGCAGCGGGCCCCTCGCCGATCACCAGATCCAGCTCGAAATCTTCCATCGCGGGATAAAGCACCTCTTCCACCGCCGGGTTCAGGCGGTGGATTTCGTCGATGAACAAGACATCACGTGCTTCGAGATTGGTCAGGATCGCGGCCAGATCACCCGCTTTCGCCAGAACCGGCCCGGACGTCATGCGAAAATTCACCCCCAGTTCACGTGCCATGATCTGCGCCAGCGTCGTCTTGCCCAACCCCGGAGGGCCATGGAACAACGTGTGATCCATCGCCTCACCCCGCTGGCGGGCGGATTGGATGAAGATGCGCAGATTGGCGCGTGCCTCGGCCTGACCGATGAACTCATCCAAGCCCTGCGGGCGCAATGCGCGGTCGTTGTCCTCGGGCAATGGGTCCGGGCGCACGGTGGGATCAGCGTCTACCATTCATTCACCCTTTCGGAGCCAGCAATTGCAAGGCAGCACGGATCAAACCCGCTTCGTCTGCATCCGGGTTGTTGGCGGCCGCCTCGGCAACCGCGGCTGCTGCATCCGACGGTCCATAACCCAGATTGGACAAGGCAGACAACGCACCCGCGGATGCCGCGGCAGCCCCGGAGGCCGGTTTTGGCGTTCGCTTCGGAACAGGTGTTGCCTCGGCAGGCTCTACAACCTCGATCGAAGGGCCATCCATCGCATCGGTCACGGTGCCACCCATGGCCATTACGCCCGGAGCCTTGTCCTTGAGGTCCAGAACGATCCGCTGCGCCGTTTTCGGGCCCACACCTTTCGCCGCCTTGACCGCCGCCCAATCTCCCAGAGCGATTGCGCGGCTGACACCGTCCGGTCCCAGCGCGCTGAGGATCGCCAGAGACACTTTCGCTCCGACCCCCTGAACCGAGCACAAAAGACGGTGCCATTCCTTCTCGACCAGCGAAAGAAAGCCATAAAGCTGCATCAGGTCCTCGCGCACGACCATGTCCGTATAGATCGAAACCGCCTCGCCCACACCCGGCAGTGCCGCCATGGTCCGGTCAGAACAATAGACGATGTATCCCACACCCCCCACATCGATCAGAACGTGATCCGCCGCGCGGTAGTCCAGCCTTCCGGTGAGTTTTCCGATCATGCCCGTACCTCTTTCACACGCGCCTGTTGCGTCTTGCCGTAATAGGCGTGGCAGATCGCAATCGCCAGAGCATCTGCGGCATCCGCCCCTTTTGGCTGACATCCCGGCAATTGCAGTTTGACCATGTGCAGCACCTGCTCTTTTTCCGCATGCCCGACACCCACGACCGTTTTCTTGACCCGGTTCGGCGCGTATTCCCCCACCGGCAATCCGGCCTGTGCCAGCGTCAGCAACGCCACCCCCCGCGCCTGACCCAGTTTGAGCGTACCGGCGCCATCCTTGTTCACAAAGGTCTGTTCGATGGCTGCCTGGTCCGGTTGGTGATCGGCGATGACTTCGACAATCTGGTTATGGAGAGACAACAGCCGCTCCCCCAGATCATCCCCATCCGACTTGCACAAACCGTTCGCCACATGGCTCAGGCGGCTGCCATTTGATTCGATGACGCCCCACCCCAGGGTCCTAAGCCCCGGATCAATGCCCAGAATTCGCATGTTTTGCCTCGGCCTGCTCGGGTTCTGTGATCTTTTTTCAACGCCTAGCACGAAGCGTGAACATTTTCCAAGCGAATTGACCCAAGGCCTGAAAACGACACCCCTGTCCCAAGGGCGACTCAACGTGCCATTTGCGACTTGGGAAAGTCTGAATTCGACACTTTTGTGAACGCGTTTTCACCAATTATTTAAGGGGATTACAGCCTTTTGCAGCATTGCAGGAAACGCATAGGACACATGCAAAAACTGAACTTGTGCAGGCGATTTGGCGGCACTAGATGCCGGGCAGATCGCAAGACAGCAAAGTGAACACCAACCAGAAGGAAACAGGATATGGCTGCACTGGACACCACCCGCTTCGCCTCCACTGGCTCGTTCGGCCTCGTTGGCCGTATCGGCGCATTTTTCGTATCGGCCGTGAACGCCGCTGTCGAATGGAATGACGCCCGCGTTACCCGCAACGCGCTGACCGGTCTGAGCGATCGTGAACTGGAAGATATCGGCCTGTGCCGTGGCGACATTGACGCCATCGCCCAAGGTCGCCGGTAATACCGACCACCACTCGCATTCGCCCCTTCTTCCTCCCTTGAGGGGCAAACAGAAACACCGCGCGCCCCGGGCACGCGGTGTTTTTCGTCCGTAAATCAAGATTCAGTATAAAATCTTGTTGAGCTGTACAGCGATCGCTTGCGACACCGGGTCGATCTGCATCACCCAGGCACCTGCTTTTTCGACCGATGTGCCTTCGTTCAAACTGTCAATCCGATATTGGTATCCGGTCGGGCCAAGGTTGGACAAAAGAAACGCCTTGAACGCCACAACACTCAGAAGCGTAAGTAACAGCACCCTGACCGGCACTGCCGAGCTTACCCGCTGCGGCTTCATGACGACCAGGCCATCCTTGCGCATCGTCGCGCGATAGCCACGGCTCATCTTTTGATGTTTTTTGTTCAGGCGATTAACGCGCTGAGTGAACTCCAGTTGTTTACCCGTCATGGCAGCCTCCAAAAACCGCCCCCCTCGACTTCAGTCAGAAAACGGTAAATAGAGATTACGACAAAAACGTGGCAAAATTCCACAAAACTCCTGCAAATGGCCTAGTTTGCGCCCTGTTTCATTAAGATTAGGGTCGTCCACTCACCAATCTCACCTCTTTGAGCGAGATTGAACTCATTTTGAGAATAAACTGACACCACATCATCGGCCTGTTCGTTAAGGATCCCTGACAGGATTGCATAGCCTCCGGGACGCAGATTCGCCGCGATTTCCGGCGAGAGGGCGACCAGAGGACCTTTAAGAATATTGGCAAAGATCAGGTCATAGGGCGCGTGCGCCCTGAGATCAGGGTGATCGAAACCCGCGGCTTCCACGCACCGTACGGCACCGGACATACCATTCGCCCTGAGGTTGGCTTCGGCCACGTCAACGGCCACTTCATCAATGTCGCTGGCAATGATGTCGCCGTCCCAAACCCGGGCTGCGGCCATGGCCAGAACGGCGGTGCCGCATCCGATATCCGCCACTTTCGTCGCGGTGAAGCCTTCGTCCAGCAGTCTGTCAAAGGCCTTGAGGCAACCCAACGTCGTACCATGGTGGCCGGTGCCAAAGGCCATTGCGGCCTCGATCAACAATGGAATGCGGCCTTCGGGTAGCTTGTCGGCATCATGGCTTCCATAAACAAAGAAACGCCCCGCCTCGACGGGCGCAAGCTCGCGTCGCACATGCGCAACCCAGTCGGTTTCCGGCAGCTCTGAAACAACAAACGGTTTGGCGTCGAACGCCGCTGCCAGAACCGCCAGCGCAGTCTCGTCAGGGGCTTCGGTGAAATATCCGCCGACCTCCCACAGGCCGGATCCGTCTTCGACTTCGAACACACCAACGCCGGTTGGCTCTGGCTCCAGACGCTCCATCGCCTCGCCCAGACCTTCGGCGGCCTTCTTACCTGTCAGCGTCGTCAGTGCGGTGAATGTGGGCATTGGGGCCTCCTGTCTCGATTGACACCGCGCCTAGGACGCCGCGCCGTCAAGGTCAAGCGCCGAGGCCTATTCCGCAGGGGCCGGAGCGTATTTGGTCAGGATGGTCTCGTTGCCAGGCTCGGGATGACGCGGGATCAACAGGGACAGCAACAGCGAAACGATCGCCATCGCCGCGGCCAGGCCAAACACAGCGCCCGGCGACACGACCCAAAGCAGGCCAAGCAAAGCGGGCAAAAACACCGCCGCAATATGATTGATCGTAAAGGCCACCGCAGCGGTCGGCGCGATATCAGCAGGGTCGGCGATTTTCTGGAAATAGGTTTTCAACGCCAAAGCCAGCGCAAACAGCACGTGGTCGATCACATATAGGGTTGCCGCAAGCAGAACACCCCAGCCGAACCAATAGATGCCTCCATAGGCTGCGAATACGATGGCCAGACCGGTGTATTCAAATATCAGCGTGCGCCGCTCACCGAACTTTGCCACTGCCTTTCCCAGCAATGGGGCGGCCATCATGTTGATCATCAGGTTGATCAGATAAAGGCTGGTGAGCTCATGCACTTCAAAGCCGAATTTCTCGACCATCATGAACCCGGCAAAAACGACAAATATCTGCCGCCGCGCGCCTGCCATGAACTGCAATGCATAATACAGCCAATACCGGCGACGCAGGATCAGCTTCTTGGTCTGCGGTGTGGGCGCATCGAATTGCGGATAGGCGAACAGACAGAACAGGGCCAGCGCAGCCGTCACTCCACCCGACGCCATGAATACAAAGTTGTAGGACAGATCGAAGCGATCCCAGGTCAAAACGATCAGCCCATACACCACCATGGTCGCCGCCGACCCCATCGCAACCAGCCATCCCAGCACCTGCGGAGCACGATCCTTGGGCAGCCACTGCAATTGAAGCGACTGGTTTACAGTCTCGTAGTAATGGAACCCGATCGAGCTGAACAAGGTCACAAACAGCAACCCGCCCAGGCTGGGGAACCACGCGGTCACCGCCGTTGCGACACCAAGCATCATCAGAGAGATCATCGCCAGCACCTGCTCGCGAATGAAAATGATGACGGCAATCACGCCAACCGCCAGAAACCCCGGAATCTCGCGCACCGTATGCAGCAGACCGATGTCCGCGCCATCAAAGTTCGCCACCTCAATAACGAAGTTGTTCAGCAGCGCGCTCCATGCGTTGAACGCAATGGGCATGGTCAGCGCCATCATGAACAACAGCGTGATGGGGCGGCGCCAGAACGGCAGGCTCTGCGCCTCGGTAAGGGGCATGGGTTTCAGCATGAAAGTCCTGTACGCCCATTTCACTGCTTTGGCGAGAGGGAAGCGGTCTGCGCACAATCACCCTGCACAGATGCAGAGGTCAGTAAAAACTTTGTGGGTCGATATCGACGGTCAGGCGGATATCGCCCTTCAGACGCAAAGGGGCGATCCAGCGGGCAATGGCATCCTGTATCGGCGCCCCCTTGGGGGCTTTCACCAACAAGCGCACTCTGTGGCGGCCGCGTATACGCGCAATGGGTGCAGGCGCAGGTCCAAAGACCTGAGCACCGATCGCGCGCAAGGGCGCATCGTTGCGGGCCATTGCATTGCCGATATCGAAAACCGGTCCAACCTCGGGGCCCGACAGCACAATCCCGGCCATGCGACCATAGGGTGGCACGCCTGCCGCCTGCCGACCCGCTGCCTCGGCTTTCCAGAACCCTTCCTCATCACCCGACAGGATGGCCCGGATCACCGGGTGTTCCGGTTGAAATGTCTGCAAAAGCGCCTGCCCCGGCTTGTCAGCCCGTCCCGCACGCCCAGCCACTTGCCGCATCAATTGAAACGTACGCTCAGCCGCGCGCAGATCCGCGCCGTGCAGGGAAAGGTCAGCGTCAATCACGCCGACCAATGTGAGCTTGGGAAAGTTGTGCCCCTTGGCGACCAATTGCGTGCCGATGATAATGTCGGCATCCCCGGCGGCGATCTCTTCAATCTTGGCTTTCAATGCCCGGGCTGAACCAAATAGATCGGAACTCAGCATCGCGATTTTCGCCTCGGGGAAGGTCGCTTCGGCCTCTTCCGCCAGCCGTTCGATCCCCGGCCCGACCGGGGCCAGCTTGCCCTCCACGCCACAGGAAGGGCAGGCTTCGGGCATCGGCTTGGTTTCGCCGCATTGGTGGCACATCAATCGCTTGAGAAACCGATGCTCGACCATGCGTGCGTCGCACTGATCACAGGCGATCTGCTCACCACAGGCCCGGCACAAGGTGACCGGCGCATAGCCACGGCGGTTGATGAACAACAGCGATTGTTCGCTTTTTTCGATCCGCTGCTGCACCGCTTGCCGCAAAGACGGAGAAACCCACGTTCCGGGCTGCATCTGCTCGGCCCGCATGTCGATGGGCTTCATCTCGGGCAATACCGCCGCTCCGAAGCGCGAGGTCAGGTCAAGCCTTTCGTACTTGCCCGCCTCGGCATTGGCCCAACTTTCAAGCGAAGGTGTCGCACTGGCCAGAATCACCCGCGCGCCACAGATCGCCGAGCGTAGAACCGCCATGTCGCGTGCGCTGTAATGCACGCCGTCTTCCTGTTTGTAGGACGTGTCGTGTTCTTCATCGACGACCACAAGCCCCAGATCGCGAAATGGCAGAAACAGCGCTGACCGGGCGCCCACGACCAGTTGCGCATTACCCTGCCCGACCATCCGCCAGACCCGCCGCCGTTCCGTCATGGTTGCGCCGGAATGCCATTCCGCCGGGCGCGCACCGAACCGCGCCTCGACCCGGGTCAGAAATTCTGCGGTCAGGGCAATCTCGGGAAGCAGAACCAATGCCTGCCGTCCCATGCGCAGCGCCTCGGCCACGGCCTCCAAATAGACCTCGGTCTTACCGGAACCGGTAACGCCTTTCAGCAGCGTGGTGCCGTAATCGCCGGTTCGCTGCCCGGCCTGAAGCCGTTTGACTGCCGCTGCCTGATCCGCTGTCAGGTCTTTCCCGGGCAGGTCCGGATCAAGATGAGGATAAGGCAGGTCGCGCGGGCTGTCCTCTTCGCGCACGGCGCCTTGTTTGACCAACCCTTTGACAACAGACGACGTTACACCCGCCTGCTCGGCGAGCTCCTTCAAGGTAAAAGCCAGCCCGCCGTAGTCGCGCAATACCTCCAGAACCCGGGTCCGGGCATCGGTCAATCGGTCTGGTTGACCTTCACCCAAGCGATAGACCTTGCGCATCGAGGGCGGATCACCCAAGCCCGGTGCCCGCGTCGCCAGACGCAGCATCGCAGGCATGGGTGTCAGAGTGTAATCGGCGACCTTTTCCAGAAATACCCGCATCTCTTCACGCATCGGTGCAACTTCGAGAACCCGGATTACCGAGCGCGCCTTGCTCAGGTCAAAGCCGCCCTGCCCCGGCCCCCAAACCACCCCCAGCACCTTGCGCGGGCCCAAAGGAACCTCGACAAACGCGCCCAGAACGCACCCGCCTTCGGGCGCCTTGTAATCCAGCGTCCGGTCAAGCGGCTGCGTTGTAAGCACCGCAACCAGCTCTCCTTGGTCGAAAAATCCGTTAGCGCTCACGGCATATCCTTCGCAGGGGGTTCCAGCAGGGGTCTCTTTGAGGTAAAGGCATCGGCGACCAAGGCCAACCCATCAAAGGACTGCCCTCATGAAATTCTTCGTAGACACCGCCGAGATCGACGCCATCGCCGAACTGAACGATCTTGGCATGGTGGACGGCGTAACCACCAACCCATCGCTGATCCTGAAATCAGGTCGCGACATTCTGGAAGTGACCAAAGAGATATGTGATCTGGTCGATGGCCCGGTATCGGCCGAGGTTGTCGCCACCGAAGCTGACGACATGATCGCCGAAGGCCGCAAGCTGGCCAAGATCGCGCCGAATATCGCCGTCAAAGTGCCGCTGACATGGGCCGGCCTGAAAACCTGCAAAACGCTCAGCGACGAAGGTCAGATGGTCAACGTGACGCTCTGTTTCTCGACCAATCAGGCGATTCTGGCTGCAAAGGCGGGCGCGACATTCATCTCGCCTTTCATCGGACGGCTTGACGATATCAACCTCGACGGCATGGACCTGATCGCAGACATCCGTCAGGTCTATGACAACTACGGGTTCGAGACCGAAATCCTTGCCGCATCGATCCGTACCGTCAACCACGTGACCGACAGCGCCCGCATCGGGGCCGATGTGATCACCGCACCGCCTGCCGTGATCAAGAAACTGGCCGACCATCCGTTGACCGACAAAGGTCTGGAAACCTTCCTCGCGGACTGGGCCAAAACCGGTCAGAAAATCCTCTGATCTGGTTTGCAACCGCGCGGCGCCATCAGGCGCCGCGCCCGGCCCAACGGCCAAATGCCTGATCTGTGATCAGGCATGGCGGGCGGAAGCCCCTTGCCACAACATGCAAGGAAATCCACCCTTGCGTGCATTTTTTCCAAGGCAAATCCGGTCCGGCATGTTATAAGCCGCGACAACAAAAAAAGACCGGACGGGACATGAGCAGTACCCCCAAACTCGAGGACAACCTCCGCGCGGCAATTCTGGCAGAGCCGGATGTCGTACTGGACGACAAGGACCTGATGCAGGCGCTTGTCGCAGCCAACGAGCAAGCGCGCGGCGACAACGTGATTGACCTGCGCGGCATCGCGATGCAACGGCTCGAGGCGCGGCTGGATCGGCTGGAAGACACCCACCGTTCCGTCATCGCTGCGGCCTATGAAAACCTCGCGGGCACCAATCAGGTCCACCGCGCCATTCTGCGATTGCTGGAACCTGTCGAGTTCGAAGATTTCCTGCGCACGCTGGGCGCCGATGTGGCGGACATCCTGCGCGTCGACAGCGTTACGCTGGTTCTGGAAACAACCGTGGTTCAGAACGATCCCGCAATCGACACATTGGGCGGGGTCCTGACGATCGCAGAACCCGGTTTCATAGACCGGTACCTGACCATTGATCGCGGCGGTCCTGCGCGGGATGTGATCTTGCGGGAAATCCATCAGCCAAACCGGCGTATTTTCGGGTCACAGGCGGATCAGCTTCGTTCCGAGGCCTGCCTGAAACTGGACCTCGGGGCCGGTCGCCTTCCGGGCATGATCGTCATGGCCGCCCGCGACCCGCGACATTTCACCCCGCAGCTGGGCACCGACCTTCTGGCCTTTTTTGCAGGCGTGTTCGAACGCTCGATGCGCCACTGGCTGTCGTGAGCCTGATCTCGCCCGCCTGCCGCGACGCGCTTCAGCATTGGCTGGACAGTCTGAGCGCACTGGCCGGACGATCCGAGAATACGCGAAACGCCTATCGCGGCGATGTCGTCGAGTTTCTGTCGTTCATGACCCTGCATCACGCCGAACGGCAAGGCCTGAAAGCGCTGGAACGGATCACGGTATCGGATATGCGCGCCTGGATGGCGGATCAGCGCGGCGCAGACATGAGCGCGCGGTCTTTGGCGCGCAAACTGTCGGCAGTCAAAAGCTTCTACTGTTGGCTGGCAGAGCGTGAGGGGTTTGAGCCCACCGCCGTTCTGTCCACACGCGCGCCGAAATTCACCAAGAAACTGCCCCGGCCACTGGCCGAAGATGCAGCCCGCGCCATGATCGATACGGTGGAACTGCAATCCACATCCGACTGGGTCGCGGCGCGCGACGTCGCGGTTGTCACGCTGCTTTACGGATGCGGTCTGCGCATATCCGAGGCGCTGTCCCTGACCGGAGCGGACGCGCCTTTGCCCGCCACGCTGCGCATCGTCGGCAAAGGCGGCAAAGAGCGGATTGTACCGGTTCTTCCCGCCGCCCGCGAAGCGGTCGACAGATATCTGAAGCTGTGTCCCCATCCACAAGCACAGGACAAAGCCCTGTTTCGGGGCGTCCGAGGCGGGGCACTGAACCCGCGTGCGATCCAAGGGGTCATGGCCAAGGCGCGTATGCAATTGGGGTTGCCCTCGACCGCAACACCCCACGCGATGCGGCACAGCTTTGCCACCCACCTGCTTTCGGCCGGAGGCGACCTGCGTGCCATTCAAGAGCTTCTTGGCCACGCTTCCTTGTCGACGACGCAGGCCTATACGGCAGTGGACACTGCGCGGTTGATGGAGGTCTACAACCGCGCGCATCCCAAAGCCTGATGTGCACATGACTCGAAAACCCGGGCTTTTGGTTTGCATCTCGGACGCGCATCGGTCATGACGCTTGCATGACACTCAGATTCAAAGCTCTTTCCGTTCATCTCTTTACTGCAACAGGTGCTGTTTTTGCCATGCTGGCCATGCTGGCCGCCGTCGAAGAGAAATGGAGCCTTATGTATCTTTGGCTTGTCGTGTCTTTCATCGTGGACGGTATCGATGGCCCGCTGGCGCGACATTATCACGTCAAGCACAACGCGCCCGAGTTCGACGGCGTTCTGCTGGATCTGATCATCGATTACCTGACCTATGTGTTCATCCCGGCCTTTGCCCTGTTCAAATCGGGGCTGATGGACGGCTGGACCGGATGGTTCGCGATCATCGTCATCACCTTTGCCAGTGCGATGTATTTCGCGGATACACGCATGAAGACCAAAGACAATTCCTTTTCCGGATTTCCCGGGTGCTGGAACATGTTCGTCATCGTGATCTTCGCGCTGGAACCGAATTTCTGGATCATCCTGCTGCTGGTCACGCTGCTGTCGCTGGCCATGTTTCTGCCGCTGAAATTCGTTCATCCCGTCCGCACCGAGCGCTGGCGCAGCCTGACTTTGCCGATGGCGCTGGCATGGACGTTCTTCGCGGGTTGGGCCGCATGGGTCGATTTTCACCCCGAAAGCTGGGCCCATTGGGGGCTGGTGATCACCAGCCTGTACCTGACCTTCGCAGGCATCGCCCAACAGGTTGTTCCGCAGCGCCACGCCTGACGCAGCGCTGCACGTTCCGTTTTACAGAACGTCCTGAACCTCGAATTCGGTGCCGTTATGGGTAAAGACGTCGCCCTTTTGCAGACCAGCCATCGCCAGATAGATCGGGCTTTGGGTTGAAATGCCCATATAGGTCTTGCCGTCCACTTCAAACCGCGTTGTCGAGACACACACGACAAATCTGCGGTTGTTGAACTTGATCACAGATCCCGGCCTGACCGTGTCGGCAAGGCTGAAATCGGTATTTTCGATGACATCAATCTTGGCATGATGCGCATGAACCGGGGCATCGAAGGCAGCCGCCAGATCGGCGTTTTCCCGCGATGCGGCAATGTCATCCTTGTCGTGACCTTCCCTGTCATCCAACTGGGCATCTTTCAAAAACGCATCGTAATGCGCCTGCGCCGTTGCAAGCTCTTGCGCTTCAAGCGACATCAACCGGTCGATAATAGCCTTCTTGCGGGCTGCACGGTCTTGTTCAGTGGTCATGCAATGCGGTCCTTCAAATTCAGCAACGGTTACAAGTTGTGTCTGCAAAAAGCGGATTGCAACCGAATTTCGACGCTCAGATCAAAAGACCCGCCGCCCGCTCATGCCGCAACAGGGCAACTTTCGTCTCAACACCACCGTCGCCCGAGAAACCGCCCAAGCCATTGGCAGCCAGTACCCGGTGACAGGGAATGATCACGGGAATGGGGTTTGCTCCGCAGGCCTGGCCAACCGGCTGGGCGGGTTGCCCCAGTTCCTTGGCGATATCGCCATAGGTACGCGTTTCTCCAAGCGGGATGGCATACATCAGGTCACAGACCCGCTTTTGAAACTCTGATCCGTCAATGCGATACGGCAGATCGAAACGGTCAAGCCGCCCTTGATCATAGGCCCCCAACTGGGCGGCCGCTTCGCGCAGCAGCGCGGTCGGCTCACCTTCGTCCCTGCCGTTCCAGACAAGCCGGGTAAGGGCCCCGTCTGTTTCTTCAACACCAAGTCGCCCGAACTGGGTTTCAACGGAAATCATCGCCATGGACCGACGGTTTCAGATCAAAGCGCCCAGCGCAAGCGCGGGAATGTTCAAGACCACGCAAAACGTCGTTTTTGGGCATTGGCGATATTCATGATACGCTCCTGCCATTACTTGAAGAGATTTTGGAGAACGCAATGGGTCGACATTTGATCCTCACGGTACATGGAATCGGTGAACAAAAACCCGGCGAAACCGTCGATCAGGTGGTTGGCGCGGCAACAACCTGGCTGGATGGAACCCCCAGACCACCGATCGAAGTCGAACGCGGCATGATCGAACTGGCCGAATCCACCTTCGACGGAAATCCAAGAAATGCAGAGCTGTTCGAAGTCAATCTGCGCACGGTGACTGACCCGGCTGTTCCTCAGGACAAGGCCCTGTTTGCCGAAGTTTATTGGGCCGATCGCTCTCCGGCCCCGAAAGGAGCGATCAAAACCGTGCTGGATCTGATCTGGGTCGTTCTGGCGTTGGGATATCTGGCGATGGACAATGTCGAGCAAACCCACATCCGCAGGGGCGTTGCCTCGGACCAGCCCAATGGCAGGAATACACTGGCGGCACAGTTGGTGCATCTTTTCACATGGATCTTCTTCGGCGCGGTTGCGACGCTGAACGTCTATTTGTTGATCGGTGCCGCAGCGGTCATGACCGACCGGATACCTGTCTTGGTTTTCCAGAACCCTGCCCTACTGTTCTGGCTGCTGTTCGGGCTGTACACCGGCGGGGCCATTGTCGGGCTGGGGCAAAGCCGATCCGCGCCGACCTATCTCAGACGGGTCTTCTGGCGCGGAATGCTCGGAATGGGAGCAGCACTGACCCTGTGCCTGGTCATTGGACCTCTGGGCCTGAAATTGTGGGCCTGCGTCCCTTCCGACACGGGAAATTGCCCGCCGGCCCTGGAGCAATTCGTGGCGTTTCAGGTTTTTCTGCTGTCCATCTTCTGGGCCGCTCTTATCTTCCTGACAATCGTTCTTTACGCGTTGTCCGCCTGGACGCTGCGGATCAATGACACGCTTTCAGAGCACAGGCGGCTGTACCCCAGCATCTGCGCGGGCATGCTGGTTTTCTGGATGTTCTTCATTTCCGGCCTCTGGTTGACCATAGAGCAATTGCTGGAAACTGTTACAGGCCTGTCCGGCGGTCAGCTGCAACGTCTTTTTGAAAGCAATTTGAACGAGTCCATCGAAACACTCAGCGTGGCCTTTGTGGCCATCGTTCTGTTGGGGTTCGTTGGCGTCGGGCTTTTTGCAGGCCGCAAGACGTACAAGGCCAACCTTCACACCCGCAGCGGTCTGATCAGCCGGGCGATTGTGAACCGGCTGGCGCAGTGGGTCTTTCTGTTTGGTACAATCGTGCTGGTTCTGGTCACGATCCGAGAGATCGCGGCCAACCAGAATTTTGAGGCCGCATGCAACGTGGGAATAGGTGAAACCAACCTGATCTCTTGGGCTTTGGACAGATTGGCCTGTTCGCAGGGCGAGATCGGCCTGATCGTTCTTGGCGCAACTGCGTTGATGTACCGGTTTTCTGATTTTGTTTCTGCCGGTCTGGGCGTGGCGCGAGACATCGTTACCTACGCCATTCGCGACAAATGCTATCTGGGAAAAGACCTGGAAACGCGGCAACGCAACTATCCGGATCGCAAGGCGATAGACGAGCGTTTCTATCGCACGTTGTACTATGTTCTTGATATCTTTCCAGCGGATCATATCACGGTGATATCCCATTCGCAGGGCACCGTGATCGCCACACAGATGCTTGCTGACCCACGCGTCCAGAAACGCATCGACGGGCGGACACTGACACTCATCACGATGGGCTCTCCGGTCACGCATATCTATCAGCGCTATTTTCCCGAGATGTTCACCATCACCGCCAGCCAGTTGAACGCCGCGTGGTTCAACATCTTCCGGCAGGACGATTTTGTCGGAACCGAGATCGAGGGTGGGCTCATTTTTGCAAATCGAAACATCCCGGTCGATCCCGGCGGGCACACCGGTTACTTTACGGACTATCAGGTTTGGAAAGCCCTGTCAGATCCTGCCATTGGCTTTGATCTGTTCAATCCAACACCGCAGCCTGTGCAGACATAGCCCAAAATGCCCCCCGACTGAATTCGGGGGGCGCGTTGATTTATCCCAGCGCCTCATTGCAGCGCCCGCAGACGCCCGCGTGGGTGTGGCGGCCCACATCAGGCAGGATTTTCCAGCAACGCTGACATTTCTCGCCTTCTGCTTTTTCGAACACGACGGCCACGCCTTCGATTTCCGGCACACGGAACGCCTCGGCCGGGGCGGGATCGCCGGTCACGGTCAGGCCCGAGGTGATGCACATGTCGTCCACGTCGAACGTAGCCAGCAAATCGCGGGTATCGCCATCTTCGACATGCACGATCGGTGCCGCTTCGAGGCTTGAGCCGATTACCTTGTCCTGGCGCTGGATTTCCAGCGCGGCAGTCACGGCCCGGCGCACTCGGCGCACCTTGGCCATGTTGGCCTCAAGCTCGGCATCGCGCCAATCGGCGGGTGTGTCCGGGAAGTCCACCAGATGGACTGAGCTATCGTCGCCCGGGAACCGCTCCAGCCACACCTCTTCCATGGTGAAGACCAGAACCGGGGCCAGCCAGGTGGTCAGACGGTGGAACAGGATATCCAGAACAGTGCGCGCGGCGCGGCGGCGTGTGCTATCCCCGTCGCAGTACAAAACGTCCTTACGAACGTCGAAATAGAAGGACGACAGATCAACCGTTGCAAAGTTGAACACGGCGCTGAACACGCCCTGGAAGTCGAACGCGGCATAACCCTTGCGCACCTGTTCATCCAATTCCGCCAGACGGCTGAGAACCCAGCGTTCCAGACGCGGCATATCTTGCGGATCAACGCGGTCCGCTTCAGTGAAGTCGGCCAGCGAGCCCAGCATGAATCGCATGGTGTTGCGCAGGCGGCGATAGCTGTCGGCGGTGCCTTTCAGAATCTCCGGCCCGATCCGCTGATCGGCGGTGTAGTCGGTCTGGGCCACCCACAGACGCAGAATGTCGGCACCATATTGCTTGACGACCTCTTCCGGCACGATGGTGTTGCCCAGCGATTTGGACATCTTGTTGCCCTTGGCATCCAGCGTGAAACCGTGGGTCACCACATTGCGATACGGGGCACGGCCCTTGGTGCCGCAGGCTTGCAGCATGGAGGAATGGAACCAGCCGCGGTGCTGGTCGGTGCCTTCCATGTAGACATCGGCGATGCCGTCTTCGGTGCCATCCTCACGGTCGCGCAGAACGAAAGCGTGGGTGGAACCCGAGTCGAACCATACGTCCAGCACGTCGAACACCTGATCGTAGTCTTCAGGGTTGGCGATGCCATCAAGGATCTTCTCTTTGAACCCGTCGGTGTACCAGATATCCGCGCCGTCCTTCTCGAACGCAGCCTTGATGCGCGCGTTCAAGTCTGCGTTGCGCAGCAGGTAATCCGCGTCGGTGGGCAAGGCACCTTTCTTGGTGAAGCAGGTCAGCGGCACACCCCAGGCGCGCTGACGCGACAGAACCCAGTCCGGGCGTGCTTCGATCATCGAATAGAGGCGGTTGCGCCCCGTCTGCGGCGTCCATTTCACCAACTCGTCGATCGAGCGCAGCGCACGTTCGCGGATCGTATCGCCCATCTCACCCATGCCATCGTCCAGCTTACGGTCAACGGATGCAAACCACTGCGGCGTATTGCGATAGATGATCGGAGCCTTCGAGCGCCAGGAATGCGGATAGCTGTGCTTGATCTTGCCACGCGCCAGCAGCCCGCCGACCTCGGCCAGCTTATCGATGACCGCCTTGTTCGCGTCACCCTCGCCGCCCTTGCGGGACAGGATGTATTTGCCGCCAAAGAACGGCAAATCGGCGCGGAATGAGCCGTCATCCATCACGTTGTAAGTGATGACCTGTTCCAGCATGCCCAGATCGCGGTACAGCTCGAATTCCTCCATCCCGTGGGACGGCGCGCAGTGGACGAACCCCGTACCTTCAGTATCGGTCACAAACTCAGCGGCGCGGAAATCGCGGATGTCGTCCCATTCGCCATTGCCGCCTTCGGCCCCGGCCAACGGGTGAGATAAACTAAGGCTTTCCAGTTCTTCTGCGGTCACGTCTCGCACGCGAGTCCACTGATCATCGTTCAAACGGGCACGACCCAATACATCTGCAGCCAGATTGTCAGCCAGCAGGAACTTGTCGCCAATATTAGCCCAACACTCGTCCGGCGTGCTGGAAACTTCGTAGAGACCGTAAGAGATGTCTTTGCCATACACGACGGCCTTGTTCGACGGCATGGTCCATGGAGTAGTGGTCCAGATCACCACAAATGCACCCAACAGTGAGTCTACCTGTTCACCCGAAGAAAGTGTGACCTTCTTCGAATGCTCACCTTCACCAAATGCATTCGTGAAACTAGTTGTGTTTACAGCTGCTACCTTGAACTTCACCCAGATGGTAAAGCTTTCCTTGTCGTGATACTCGACCTCGGCCTCGGCCAGCGCTGTCTTCTCGATAGGCGACCACATCACGGGTTTGGAACCCTGATAGAGCGTGCCGTTCATCAGGAACTTCATGAACTCGTCGGCGATCACGGCTTCGGCGTGATAATCCATCGTGATATAGGGATCAGGCCAGTTGCCGGTGATGCCCAGACGCTTGAACTCTTCCCGCTGGATGTCGATCCAGCCCTCGGCGAACTTGCGGCATTCCTGGCGGAAGTCGACGATGTTCACCTCATCCTTGTTCTTGCCCTTCTTGCGGTACTGTTCTTCGATCTTCCATTCGATCGGCAGGCCGTGGCAGTCCCAACCGGGCACGTAACGCGCGTCAAAGCCCATCATCTGATGGGAACGCACGATCATGTCTTTGATCGTCTTGTTTAGTGCGTGGCCGATATGCAGGTGGCCGTTCGCATAGGGGGGGCCGTCGTGCAGAGTAAAGGGTTTGCGCCCCGTTTTCTCGCGCAGGCGGTCATAGACACCGATGGTCTCCCACCGCTCCAGCCATGCGGGTTCGCGTGCAGGCAGGCCCGCGCGCATTGGAAAATCGGTTTTGGGCAGGTTCAGCGTGTCTTTATAGTCAGGCGTTTGGGTCGTGTCGGCGCACATTTTGAGCGTCCTTTGGATGATCTGGTCGTACTAGGATCGAAGCGGTCGGTGCGAATTCTCAAACACCTTTGCCCGGCGTCTCAGAGGGTCAGAGCGCCGGGGATATAATTCGAATAATGATGGCCGTCCGGTCATACATGGCCGCGCTTATAAGACGCCTGCCTTCAATGGTCCAGAGGTTCCGGCCCATGCGGCGAATGGCGCAGCTTGGCCCACCGGTTCAGCCACGCAAGACCGGCCAATGCCAGCCCCAGCGCCAACAGTGAAAACACCCGGATCAGGCCGCCCAGACCGGCGATGTCGATCAGGAAGACCTTGGCCACCGCCAGCCCGATCACCGCCAGCCCGGCCTTGCGCATCAGGTCGGATCGGCGGGCAAGAGATTGATAGAACAGAGCGGCCCCGATCAGCAGCAGCACCAAAGTGTAGGTATACAGTTCCGGTTGGGTGACACCGTTGCCTTCATACATACCCGCCGCGCCCTGCCAGACGTGACGGATCGCCAAACCCAACCAAACAGCGGCCAACGTCCCCGCAACGGCAAAGCTTGCTTGCATGATCGGTTTCGGCATTTCCCGGATCCTCCAGGCCGAGCCACCGATGGTCAATGCGGGCAACAGATAGGCAACGGCCAGCGTATTCAAAACCGGCGGCCCAAGCACCGGATCCGCGTTCGGGTTCAACAATGGGTTCTGGTCTGTCAAAGCCGATAACAGATGGAAAAGACCATGAGCTGCAAAGAACAGAGCAAGCAGGTATCGCAGATAATTCAGTTTGCCACCCAACCCGAACCTCTGCACCTGCGCGAACGCAAGCAAAAGCCAGATGACGGCCAACAGACCCAGGCCCCAATGGCTGTTGTCAGCGCCGCCCTCGCCAAAGCCTTCGAGCCAACGCAGCAGCAGCAATGACAGCAGGATACCCGCTGTCGCCCAAGCCGCGCTTTCCAGCAGCAACGCCGCCAGTGGGCGCTTCAACGGACGCAAAAGCCACCAGCCCACGACAAATCCCAATGTGGCCGCGCCATAGACCATCGCCATCTCAGTCACCGGAGCGGAATTGGCCCAGTCCAGCCCGGGATCAAGCACCAAACGCACCGTGACGGTAAAGACACCGGCCCAGATAAACCAGCTCATCGGCGGCAGTATGAACCTGCGGTCCAACGCTGCGGCAACCACAACGCTGGCGACCAATGCAACCGTAAGCGCCGCCGAACTGAGCACGATGACGCAGGCAAACACCAGACACGACAGCATGGACAGGGTGGCCAGAGCCGCCCGCATCCGGTCATCACCGTCAACGCGGGCAAAGCGTTCGGCCAGAACCACCATCAACACAGCCAGCGCAATCGCGTGGAGCGCCCAGGGGTAAGCCCCGATCACCGAAGCCGGATGCCAGCCTATTTCCAGCGCGATGGCCAGCACGGGCGCAAAAAGTGCGGCTCCTCCGGCCCAGACGGCGCGATACTGGCTTGTCGTGAATGACCGCCATGCCATCAGGGTCGACATCAAACCTCCCAAAGCGACCAGAACAGTCACCACCATCGGATAGTCGGCCTCGGGCGTTTCTGCGTAAGTGCCCGCGAACCTGTCAAGAACCGCGCCATTCTCAAGCCCGTGAGAGGCGACAAAAAACACCAAACCGGCCGCAGGCAGGACAGTCAGGTCCCGGAGGGCTGGTGCATCCTTGGCCCATAGGAGCAACGCCAGAACAAGGGCAGACAACAGAGTGACACCCAACCAGAACTCGGGTTCCGTATCCGCCCAATGCCAGGACAGTATCACCGTACTTGCCGCGATGGCCCCGGCGGCCAGACGAGTTGGGAATTCCGGCCAGGGACGAGCCCTGGGGCGGCGGAGCATTTCAGTCAGCATGGGGCCCGCGTGATTTGGCCAAATGCGCCGCACCGGAATGGCGGTTGCCAAAAGCGCCAGCACCGTTGCAGCGATCAGGTATCCCGCTTCCGTGCTCGGCGCGCCGGTCACCAGAAGCAGATTCGCCGCATAGGCCCCGAACAGTGTCAGGACCGAGATCCACGCCCAGCGCCGTACCGTGTCGATACCCAGCCCCAAGACGGCAACCAGCAGGAAATACGCGTAAAGCCACGACGGATCATCGGACGCGCCCCCGACCAGGAAAGGAGCAGCTAAGGCACCGATCAGACCGACCGCAGCCAGCAGCGGACCATGGAACCACCCCAGAACAAGACCCACCATCGCAACAACGACCATCCCTGCCAGTGCCGTTTCGGCACCGATCAGGTTGTAAAGCTGACGCGCGGACAGAATCGCCCCGAACAAAGTGACAAGCCCGGCACCGGAAAAGACCGAGGGCAGATAGGCGGTTGCCACCGCTTCGTCATCACCGAATTTGCGGCGCAGGATTTCTCCTCCGAGGATCAGAACCGTGCCGAAACCCAGGGCTGCGACGACACGGGCCGCCGGCGGCAGCAAACCGTTTTCGACCCCGTATTGCACAAGGAAGATACCGGCCAGCGCCAGAGACAGGGCCGAAACCACATAAAACCAGTTCTCGCGCAGCCACGCGCCCAAAGCCGCAAACCTGTCATGGCGAAACACGACAGCCGGTGAAGAAACGTCTGCATCCCTAGCGTCGGCACTGTCGTCTTCCTGCCGTTTTGGGGCCGACCAGGGTGCCGGTCTGCGCGGCTTCTCTTCAGCGGCAGGTTGCGGTTCAGTCGTTTCCTGCTCCGGTTGCGGCAGGACGGTCGCATCGCCCAAGGCCAAGGCGTTGATTTGCGCTTCCAGCTGTTCTACCCGGCGACGCAAACGGGAATGCCCGACCAAAAGTGCGATCAATGTCACAGGGATGGCCAGAACAATCAGGCCAACAAGAACAAGCAGCGATTCCAACCGAGTCTCCGATCCTTTTGGAGGTCAAGCTATCTTGAGCCGTCCGAAAGTGACAGTCAGGAAAGCATTGCCCCGATCTAAAGCACCGAAGTTGTCGGGTGCGCGATCATTGGCCTGAAAAGGTCCGGGATCTCTGGTAACGTCTGCCGCAAGAACCGTCATCCCAGCGCCGCAAAATTTATGGGTGGAACAGGGACCCGACGAGATACGCGATCAGCGCGGCCAGCCCGCCGATCAAAAGCGTCTCGATCCCCGACCGCCACCAGGGGGCCAGCGACCACCGACTTTTGAGCGCGCCAATCGCAAAAAAGACTGCCATGGTCATCCAGGCCGAGATCGCAAACGCGTTCGGCACGGACGCAAGGAACGGCAACAAAGGAATCATCCCCGCCACCAGAAACGCAAAGAAGGTGGCCACTGCGGCTTTCATTGGATGCGGGTCGACACTGCCAAGACCATATTCACCTTCGATCATCAGGTTGATCCAGTTTTCGGTGCTCGAGGTGATTTCAGCCGTGGCCTCGATCAGAATGTCGCCAGACAGCCCTTTTTGCGCAAGGATTGCACGCACTTCTTCGCGCTCACCATCCGGGTACAACGCAATGTGGCGTTCCTCGACCGCGCGGATGCGGCGTATGTTGTCCAGCTCGGCCTTGGTGCCCGAATAATTGCCCGCGGCCATCGAAAACCCGTCAGCCAGAACATTCGCCAGACCAAGCGCCACGATAACGAACGGGGAAAGACCTGCCCCTGCAACACCTGCCACAATGGCAAATGTGGTGACGGACCCGTCGATGCCGCCATAGACGACATCGCGCAACACGCCGCGTCCGGGCGGCGCGTTGATCCGTTCGGCGATTTCCTGCGGGCTGTGACCGTGATCCGTCATGGCTGGCTCCTTTGACACATTCAGTGTGCCGAAGCGCAGGCCGGGGCGCCTTGCTTTGGATCAACCCTTGGAAAACAGGCCCTGCAAGGCGCGTTTGATGATGCCCCGCGTCGAAGGTTTGTGCCTGTCCGAGAAGGGCAACGGGCGGCACACCTCCATCGCGGCCACACCCACACGGGCGCTGAGGGCCCCGTTGACCAGACCCTCTCCGAACCGGCGGGACAGCTTGCTCAGGACGGAACCGCCCAAGACGGGCTCCAGCAGATCATCGCCGACTGCCACCGCCCCCGTCGCCACCAGATGCACAAATACACCGCGGGTCAGACGCCAGCCGCCCAGCGTACCCGCCCGCCCGCCATAGATTTCCGCAACCCGGCGGATCATCCGCAATGACGCGGCCAGCGCGGTTATCACATCCGCAAGCGCCAATGGCACCAATGCGGTCACGGTTGCAACTTGCCGGGCCGCGGCCTCGACCTCGCGGCTGGCGGCTTCGTCCAGAGGCACCAACAGCTCAACTTCGGCAAGTTCCAGCAGAGCTGACGCATCGAACTGATCCGCCATCCGTTCGGTCAATCGTTCGCGGCCCCAGCGCGTATCTTCCCGGCCCTTATAGAATGCGATGATACGATTGGTGACTGCGCGGGCCTGAGCCAGATCGTCCTCTGCCAATGCGGTATCTGCGGCCCGACGCAGGCCATCCACGCGGGACAATCGCCCCAATGCGGCCAGTTCACGGACAGCAATCATAAGCGCCACAAGAACCAGCGCGGCGATCAATCCGGTTACGATCCAGCCCAATACGGGCGTCCGCGCCAACAGCGAGGTTGCAAATTCCCACGCGGCCACCGATATGGCCGCCCCGATCACTGCCAGAGCAAGCCCCCAGAACCAGCGCGCCAGAGCCGATGGTTTGCGCGCCGCCAGCCGGGCCGCGCTTTGCATCGCCTGCCCTTGTGGTTGCGCAATGTCCGGCACCGGCGGGGCCTTGGCGACATCGGCAGGGGGCTCATCCGTTTCAAGATCGATCAAAACCGGGCCTTTAGCCATTGATCACATCCTCGCTGCGCCAGACAAACCGTATGTCCGGCAGGTTTTCATCATTGTCCGCCCCATCGCTGCGGGCCACCTCGGCAAAGCCGTTACGCTCATAAAACCGGCAGGCTCGGGCATTGTCCTGAAACGCGTATAAGCCCAGCCGCCGTTGGCATGATTTCGCGTGATCCAGTAATTGCTGACCGATCCCCTGCCCCCGAGTTTGCGCATCCAGATAAAGTGAATGGATTTCACCCCCATTCAGCGCCAGAAACCCGACCACGCCTGTCTCTGCCTCGGCCACGGTCACCCATTCCAGATCAATCATTCGACCACAGAAAGCGATCGTCTCGGCGCAGCTGTGCAATTCAGGCATCCAGTCGTTTTCCAGGGCGAAATTGTGCAGGATCGACCCGATCGTGCCCGCATCCGTCGGGCGAGCGCGGCGCAGAATTGTCGTCACAACCGATCTCCGATCAAGAACTGTGCCGCCCTGTCCAGCCGGATATGCGGCGGGCCATCACCGGGTTTCAGCGACAGCTTTGCCGGGGCAAAGGCCATGAATCCGTAATCTTCGCCCAACCACACATCGGCCCCGTTTCGGGCCGGACCCAACAGATGCGCTGGATCCTCGGGCAATTCACCCGGGTAGAAGGCGGCCTGTTTGCCGCTGTCCAACAAAGTACCACGCACGCATGGTAGATCGGTTCCGTCGTGGCTGCGTATCTCTTCGGTCGTTGCACGCAGCGATGCCAGAGACAGGGCCTCGGTCCGGGCTCCGGCGAAATTCGCCCGATCACGTGCCTCACGCGTCAACGCCTCGATAATCGCGGTCAGGCGGGGATGCTGCGTGTGGTGCAGGTGGTCCGCTTTTGTCGCCGCAAACAGAATGCGTTCAACCCTTTTGCCCAACAGCAATTGGCCGAGCCACGCGTTCCGGCCGGGGCGAAAGGCCGACAGGATATCAGCCATGGCGCGGCGCATATCCTCGACCGCCAGAGGACCTTTGTGAATAGCGCCCAGCGCATCGACCAGAACCACCTGCCGGTCGATCCGCGAGAAATGATCCCGAAAAAACGGTTTCACGACCTGGGCTTTATAGGCTTCGTATCGCCGTTCCATTTCACGTTGAAGCCTTCTGCGCCGCGACGGGCCAGACACCACCAACGGCGCAAAGGTCAGAACCGGAGATCCGGCCAGATCCCCCGGCAGCAGGAACCGACCGGGGGTACAGTCGTAATACCCTGCTTCACGCGCCTGATTGAGGTAGGTCGTGAACGACGATGCCAGCGCCTGCGCGGTCGGCTCGTCATGTGCGCCGGACGGGTCTGTGGCATTGACCTGCCCCAGATACGCGGCTGCCTCCGAACGGGCCTCGATACGTGTCAGTGTTTCCCGAGACCAGTCTGCGTAAGATTTGTCCAGCAAGGCCAGATCCAGCAGCCATTCTCCGGGATAATCGACGATATCCAGATGGACCGTGCGCGGCCCCTGCAACCCGGCAAGCAGCCCGGCGGGGCGGGCTTTGAAGGACAAGCGCAATTCAGACACAGCGCGCGTGCTGTCTGGCCAGTGCGGTGTCGGTCCCGTCAGGGCAGACAGGTGCGATTCATAATCGAACCGGGGCACAGTGTCATCCGGTTGGGGTTGCAGAAAGGCGGCATTGATCCGCCCCTCCTGCTGCGCAACCAGCCCGGTCATACGGCCCCGATCCAGCAGATTGGCAACCAACGAAGTGATGAATACTGTTTTACCGGATCGCGCCAGCCCGGTGACACCCAAACGGATGACCGGCTCGAAAAATGTCTCGGACACGCTGTCGCCGATACTTTCGACGCCACGTGCAAGACTGTCTGCCAGTGAAGAGATGACCAATCCGCCGCCCCGCAATTATCGTTTCACCCAAGATAGGTAGAGGGTACCGCACATACCAGCGCTTTCGCCCCCTTGCCCGTTCCCGCGCTGCGCTGTACCAGCAGCACATGCCCAGATACGCGTTGAAAATCGAATACCAGGGGGAACCCTTTGCCGGATGGCAGCGGCAAAGGGATCAGCCGTCGGTGCAAGGTGCCATCGAACAGGCACTGTCCCGCATTCAACCGGGCCCGCATACGATTGCTGCCGCAGGGCGCACCGACGCCGGGGTTCACGCGTTGGGTCAGGTCGCCCATTGCGACATGGCCAAGGACTGGGACCCGTTCCGTCTGTCCGAAGCGCTGAACTATCACCTCAAACCGCAGCCGGTGGCGATCGTGGACGCCGCGCGCGTGACCGACGATTGGCACGCGCGGTTTTCAGCGGTGGAACGGCAATACCTGTTCCGCATCCTGATGCGACGCGCGCCTGCAACCCATGACAAAGGGCAGGTTTGGCAGATCAATCATCCGCTGGATGTCGAGGCTATGCAGGAAGGGGCGAACATGCTGCTGGGTCGCCATGATTTCACGACCTTCAGGTCGTCGATTTGCCAGGCCGCCAGCCCAGTCAAAACTCTGGATGAGTTGCGGGTTGAACAGGTTCAGGGCTTTTCCGGCCCCGAGGTTCATTTCCACGTAAGGGCTCGGTCATTCCTGCACAATCAGGTGCGCAGTTTCGTCGGAACGCTGGAACGTGTGGGCGCCGGAGCGTGGGCGCCGGAAGATGTGCGCGAGGCGCTGGAAGCTGCCGACCGTGCGGCCTGCGGGCCGGTGTGCCTGCCGCAGGGGCTGTATCTGGCGCGGGTCGGGTATCCGGAACCGGTGTTCGACTGACCTAAATCGCACGCAGCAGCAAACCACTTGCGATCACGGCAATGATCAGCCCGGCCACCAGTTCGATAGTTGGGGCCAGCACCGATGCGAACCGTGTGGCTGAGGCTGAGGCCAGCAGACCTCCGCGCAGGCCAAAGGACGTCCATCCCACCAACGTCGTCACCAGCGCCGTGCCCAATGCCATGGCAAAAGCCCCGGCGACACCGACCATCGCGATGCCCATCTGCCACGTAAGGATCAGCACGAACAATGCCCCTGTGCACGGTCGCGCCGCGATGCCCGCAATCAGGATCAGGGCCTCGCGCAGTGAACCAACACTTGCAACTTCTTGCGCAGTCGGGCCATGGCGGTGACCGCAATCTGAACAGACTTCTCCATCATGGTGGTGGTGATGCGTGTGATCGTTTTCGTGATGATGGTGCTCATGGGGCGACGTGGTATTCCGTCTCCTTGCGAAACTGCGCAAGGACCGGACCACCAGCCAAAGACCGATAAGGGCGATTGCACCATAGCTTATCGGAGCCATGACCTGTTCCGTCGTTCCAACAAGGCTTTCACGGGACATCTGGAACACCAGCACCCCGGCATAGACCAAGACGACGGCCGTCACCGCCTGCCCCAGGCTGGACAATACACTGATCGCCGATAACCGCCAGAAGGCGACGCGCCGACCCAAACCATAGCCCCCGATCAAGACCTTTCCGTGGCCGGGGCCGATGGCATGAAAGAACCCGTAGGCGAAACAGACTGTCAGCAGCGTTGCCACCGCCTCGGGTTGCTCGGCACGCGCGGCACGCAAGGACCGGGCGATCTGGTTCTGGAATTCTCGTTGCTCCCCCGCAGCCCAGGCCGCAAGACTGTCAAAGCCTCCGCTGCCCCAAAACCAGAGCAACAGGCCACAGGCAAGGGCAACTGGAACAATCAGGTAGCGGGACATGAAACACGGATCTCGGTCGCGAAGCTTTCACCGACCAGCGGAATATCGTTTTCCTCGAGGTCATAATCTGCGTCCAGGGTCAGCAGGAACGCCTGCATCTGTGCAAGTTGCCCATCGATGTCCGGGTCAAACCGGTCAATCTGGCACGCGGCGGGGCCCGTCACAGTCACGGGCCGCGTCACCTCGTAGGCGGTATAAAACGTCTCATCAAACGCTTTCGCAGACAGCGCGGTGGCCGCGACGGAACCGGCCTCCACCGCCCTGAGATGCGTGGTGACAACGCGCCCGTCTTCGACTGCCGCCTGCGCCTCCATCGGGCCTGACAGCGCGACGGGGTTTCCGTCTGCGGCAACGACAAGATCGCCGTTATATCCTTCCACCCACTGGGTGTCGAACCCGGTCAGAACCCGTTCTTCGCTTTCCGTCAGAACGCCGTCAGCATCCTGATCCAGCTTCATGTCTTCCAGAACCAGCAACGAGTAGAATTCGTCATACGCCCAGGTCACGCGAATATGGGTCAGTTGACCGGCGTCATCCACGATGAACTCCAGCCCGGTATCAATGAAAACATGCGGGTGGGCGTTGGCCTGCATCGGCAAACAAAGGATCAAAGTGGTTATAAGGTAACGCATAATCGCAAGATAGGTCTCCGTCCGCGTGGCGGCAACGACATTTTCAATCCCGATGCGAAATCCGGCTCAACATCAGGTCGGCGGAAACAGAACCAGTGTTTGCAGCGCTGTACCCACCGGACCTTGCGTATCAAAGAGGACGGACTGAGACATGCCGATGCCGGAAGGCTGCCAATGCGAAATCGATTTTGAGGCCAGCCAATCCGAAACCGGTTCACGGTGGATATGCACGGTCAGGTCCGTATTCATGAACCCCATTTCAGTGGTCGGCGCATTCCATGAGATACCGTTTCCGCAATCCGCCAACGGGCACAGGGCCTGTATGGGCGATTGATCCTCGCCCTGCAAAAGCTGCGGAGTACGCATCCAAATCGTTTTGGGCCCGGCACCCTGTTTTCCCCCTGCGGGATAGCGAATATCGCTGTAATGGGCAAAGCCTGGCAGGTCGTGGCGAATTTCACCTATCGGAAAAGGGCCATCGACAACGTCCTCTATTTTCGGCGCATCCATCCCGACATTCGGCACCTGCCCCAGATCGCGCCGCAAAAGATGCATGGTGGTGGCCGTGGCGCACAACGTATCGTCGAGATCGTGCACCGTGACCCGCGCGGTCCCGAGCGTCTTTGTGTGGCGTGTGGTCTCTGCCGCAACTCGAAGCCCGGTCAGCGGGAGCGGCCTCAGCAAATCGACAGTCAGTCGCGTCAGCATCTTCTCGGGGCCGATTTCGGTTTCTGCGGCCCGTACGATCAATCCGCTGACGGGCCCCGCGTGGCAATGTGCGGCGGACCAAGGCCCGCGCGCGGCATCGTTGCCAACAAACGCCCCGTCCTCGCGCTGATGAAAATAGGTCGTGTTGGTAAAGTCGAGCGCTTCGGCCATGTGATCCTCAGGTCTGTTCTTGCGCAAATCGTTTCAGCTTGTCTGAACCCAGGCGTTCAAACACTTTCCCGTTTCCGACTTTGCGGGCGATTATGTTGGACATGCGGGACTTGCGATCAGTTCCGCTTTCACCTTCAGGGAAACATGTGTCATCCATCCCAATGACCTCGGCCCAGGTCATATCAGCAACGTCTTGCAGATGATCATGAATTTGCGCGTCCAGGCTGAATGTCATGTTTTCGGAAATGTCCCTCTGAAGCACCGGGTCCGGGCTATACTTTTGCCGCAAGGATGGCTTAACTGCCCAGGCCCTGTCCACCGCAGTGACGGGACGTCACCACATCAAACTTATGCAGGAGCCGCACATGGCGTTGTTGATCGAAACCGGGCTGTCCAACTGGATAAGTGATGACGAAATTGCCCGCAGTTTACAGGTGGTGTTGCCGGATGCGGATATCCGCACTGCCCAAACGTTGGGAAACCCGGATGACATAACGATGCTGGCCGTGGTTGACATGCAACGTGACCACCCCACGCGACTGCCGAACCTGAAACTGGTTCAAAAGCTGGGCGCAGGGGTCGAGACCATTGTCAGCCATCCCGGTCTGCCCGGTCACGTTCGCATCGCCCGCCTGAAGCCTGACGCACCGGCACAGGGCATTGCCGAGTGGTTTCTGGCCTATATCCTGCGCGCTCAGCGACACATGGCGTTTCACGAAGCGGCCCAAACCCGCGCCGAGTGGTCCCCGCGCGCACCGGTTTTTACACCGGGCACCGTGGTCGGTGTTCTGGGTCTTGGCCACATCGGCGCCCGTACCGCGCGGATGCTGCACGCCGTGGGCTTTCAGGTGATGGGCTGGAGCCGTACGTCCAAAGCCATTGACGGCGTAACTTGCATGCATGGGCAGGACGCGTTGCCCGCACTTCTTGGCCAATGTGACCACGTTTGCGCAATCCTGCCCTCGACCCCTCAAACCGCTGGCCTGTTTGATGCCCGGATGCTGGCGGCGATGAAACCCGGCAGTCAGTTGCTGAACGCGGGCCGCGGAAATCTGATTGATGAGAGCGCGCTCATCGCGGCACTGGACGCAGGGGTTCCGGGGCATGCCGTGTTGGACGTCACCTCGCGGGAACCTTTGCCACAAGACAGCCCGCTATGGCGCCACCCCGGCGTGACGATCACACCACATGTTTCAGGCTGGCATCTGGGCGACGCCTTGTCGGATGTGGCCGAAAACTTCCGACGCCTCAGTTCCGGCGCGGCCTTGCTGCATGAAGTCGATCGTGATCAGGGCTACTGAATTCCGAGCTGATGATCAGGGCGTAAGGATCCAATTGCCTTTGCCGTCGTTGCAGCGGCGGGTTCGGATTTCCCTGCTCTGATCACCGCCGTCCGGCTGAATCACATGCTGAAGGCCTACGCAATTTCCCTGTACCGATTGCACCCGGATTGTCCCTTTGGAACCCGTGTCGTCATTCTTCCATGAGCGTTCCTGACCCACGGATGGCGTACCACTGGTCAAGAGCGCTTTCGAGGCTGCGTTAACCACTTCGAAATCTGCCGGAGACAACCCCATCTCGGCTATGATTCGGGACAGAGGCTTGGCCTCGACCACGGTGTTCATCAATAGAATGCCGCATGCGGCGACGGCGGTATAACTTGGGGCATTCATGGCGGCCTCGCAGAGCTGAAATCATTTGTGGTCAAGGTTATACCCCTAACCCGGCAGGGCCAAGCCCCCGGCACGTACCTTCGAAACATACCAACAACCCTGTCTGCGAGACCCCTGTTCGCAAGCCCGCAACACAGGCGATCCGGGGTGGGTCAGGCATTGGCGGCACAGGGGCTGCAACCGACATTTGCCATTGCCGACAGCTCGCCGATAACATCTGGCCGACGGGGTGCGCCGCAAATTTCTGACCTTGGGGCTTCACAGGCGGGCCTGAATTTGCTGAAATCCAAGTAAATTCTGATTTTGAGCACTGGAGATTGTTCCATGAAACTACGCCCTGCCCTGCTGGCCGTCGCGGCACTCGCTTCATCCGCGGCCCTTTTTGCATCTCCCATCTCGGCCAAGGAAGAAACCAAATCCGTCTTCGTCATGAGCCGCACTTGGGCGGTGACACAGGTTTCCGACGCGCCGGTCGTCTATCGCGCCACGCGTGACAACAACAACCTCAACCCATTCGGCCCGCCACCGCGCCTGCGCACCGTTCAGGCCATAGCCGCGATTCAGCAGGCAACCGGATGCAAACCGATTGTGGCCAGCATGTATCAGAACATCTCGGGCCAGTTTTTCTCGCAGGTCAGCTGCAACTGACACAGCGTCAGATCAGGCATTGAGGTCGCCCGACCGGCCTGCCATAGCTTGCGCATGAAACTCGCAATAAACGGATTCGGCCGCATCGGCCGCACGATCCTGCGGCAGGTTCTGGCCCTGCCGGAAGGGTCAGATATCGAGTTGGTGCTGATCAATGACATCGCGCCGCTGGACACCTGTGCATATCTGTTCAAATACGACAGCACGTTTGGCCCCTATTCCGGCGATGTGTCCACAGGAGACGCTGCGCTGATCGTGGATGGGCACGCAATTCCCATGACCCACAGCGCTGATCTGACCCGCGTTGATCTCTCGGGCGTTGACGTCATGCTGGATTGTACGGGTATCGCCCGCAGTTCGGACGTTGCCCGTCGCGGTTTGTCTGCGGGCGCAGGCAAAGTGCTGATCTCGGGCCCCTCCCCCGCTGCTGATATCACCATCGTTTTGGGTGCGAACGAAGACCAGTTGGGCAGCGCCCGGATTGTGTCAAACGCATCCTGCACCACCAATGGGCTGGTGCCACTGGTCAAGGTCATCGACGATATCGGCGGTATCGTATCGGGGCACATGACCACCATCCACTGCTATACCAACAGCCAACCCATGGTCGATGCCCCGCGCGGCGACCTTGCCCGTTCCCGGGCGGGGGCGCTGTCGATGGTTCCGACCACATCGAGCGCGATGCACCTGATCGATGTCGTCCTTCCGCATCTGGCCGGTCGTATCTCGGGCGCGGCTGTCCGCGTTCCCACGGCCAGTGTGTCAGCCGTGGACCTCGTGGTCACATTGCAGCGCGGCATGAGCGTCGAAACCTTCGATCAAGCCTTGAAACAGGCCGTTGCTGCATCGCCTGTGCTTGGCTGGACGGATTTGCCGCTGGTCTCGTCCGACCTGCGGGCCCGCCCTGAATCGCTGGTCATTGCCGCGCCCGAGACCCGTATGGTGGGCGAAAATCAGGTCAGGGTCTTTGGCTGGTACGACAACGAATGGGGATTCTCGGCGCGAATGCTGGACGTGGCCCGCCTTATGGCAACCGAATAGCCGGGCGGTGACCTCAACACAATTTGGCCCAAAAAAACGCGTCTCATGGATAATTCCTTTCCCCATCCGCTTGCAGATGCTCTAACCTGAATTCAAAGGGCCGCGCATGGCGCGGGCAAGAGAACTGGAATTGGGACAGTTGGGGCAATTCATGCAAAGGAGCAAGCGGCAATGCCGTCTGGGGCGCTGGCTGATGGCCGCAGTTGTGAGTTTGGCCCCAACCACACTGGCGGCGCTGGAAACGTCTCTCACCGCCCCCGGCGCATCGAAAGAACTGGTTGAACGCCTCAAGCAGACATCCTCGGTAACCACGGCTGAGGAACGCGGCCTCGACACCCCGCTTGAAATCCTCTCGGCAGCCTTGTCGGATTACCGTACGATCGTGCAAATCCTGTACGATGAAGGGTATTTCAGCCCGGTCGTCAGCATCAAGCTTGATGGACAGGAAGCGGCCGAGCTGAGCTCTCTCACGGTGCCTGCACAAATAAACCGCGCTGCGATTACCGTTGAAACCGGGCCAAGCTTCAAATTCGGCACCGCCATTGTTCAGCCCCTGGCCCCTGAAACGGAACTGCCCGAAGACTTTGCCCCCGGGAAACTGGCGACGACCGGTGCCATTCAACAGGCCTCCTCGGCCGGTGTTCAGGGATGGAGGGACGCGGGTCACGCAAAAGCCGGGATTGCGGGACAGACGATCATCGCGCGCCACGCCCAAGCCCGTCTGGATGCCCAGATCGACCTTGACCCCGGGCGCAGGCTGACATTTGGCAAAATGTTCATCAAGGGCAATTCAGATGTGCGCCACAGATCCATCGAAAAGATCGCCGGATTCCCAAGCGGAGAGGTCTATTCCCCCGAGAAAATCCAGAAGGTGGGAACACGGTTGCGCCGGACCGGCACGTTCAACGTAGTCTCGTTGCAGGAACGAGAGACCCCAAACCCCGATGGTACACTGGATTTCGACGCCACGTTCGAAGACCTGCCCAAACGTCGGTTGACCTTTGGTGTCGAACTGGCCTCTCGTGATGGTGTGGATGTGACTGCGACGTGGACCCATCGCAATATGTTCCGGCGCGCGGAACGTCTGCGCTTCGAAGCGGCGGTTCGAAATATTGGCGGCGCAGAGGATATTGATGGCCGGATCGGGCTGCGTCTGGATCAACCTGACCGGCTTGGACCTGATGACAACACCTTCTGGAGCGCCCTGCTGGAACGCCGCAACACGGAAAACTACAACGTGACGGTGGCTTCGCTGGCCTATGGTGCGCGCCGAACGTTCTCGGACAATCTTTACGCCGAGGCATCGGCCGGGTTCCAGTGGTCGGACGCCGATGACGCATATGGCAGCGGGCGCAAGTTCAGGTATTTCATCGTGCCGTTCAGATCCGAATGGGATGAGCGTGACAGCAAAGTCAGTGCAACGCGGGGTTTCTATCTGGATTCCCAGATCATGCCTTTTGTCGGCTTTTCCGGCAGCGACACCGGAATTCGTCTGTTTTTCGACGGTCGTGCCTATACCAGCCTTGGCACCGGAGGACGGGTTGTGCTGGCGGGGCGGGCGCAACTGGGATCGGTGATCGGCCCACCCGCAAATGGCGTCACGCCTGACTTTCTGTTCTTCTCGGGCGGTGCGGGAACCGTTCGCGGGCAGCCCTATGAAAGCCTCGGCATTCCGGTCGGAAGCGGCGTCGCGGGCGGCAAGTCATTTATTGGCTTGTCCGGCGAGATCCGAGGCAAGGTGACCGACAGCCTGTCGCTGGTCGGGTTTTACGACTACGGTGTCGTCGATACATCTTCCTTTGTCGGCAGCGGCGCGGAAGACCACTCGGGCGCCGGTATTGGTGTAAGATATGATCTGGGCGGGTTTGGCCCCCTGCGTTTTGATCTGGCCTATCCTGTCAGCGGTCCCACCGGGGACGGGCTACAGTTCTATATCGGGATAGGACAGGCATTTTGAGACGGCACCTTTCATATCCTCTGCTGATCGCCGCGCTGGCAATCGTGCCTGTGGCCGGACATCCGCAGGAGGACGAAGGCGGCAGCATGATCGAGCGGTTCCTACAGGACACACTGTCGGGCGACGATCAGAACGTCACCGTCAAAGGCTTGCAAGGTGCACTGAGTTCACGTGCCACGATTGCCGAGATCACGGTTGCCGATGACGAAGGGGTCTGGCTGACCATAAAGGACGCCGAACTTGACTGGAACCGGCTGGCTTTGATCCGTGGGCGGTTCTCGGTCAATGCCTTGACTGCACAAGAGATCGACGTTGCCCGCGCGCCGGGCACCACCACCAAAGATACGCCGCCGCCAACCGCAGAAACAAAAGGCTTCCAACTGCCTGAACTGCCCGTAGCCATCGAAATCGGTGAAATTCGCATCGACGAGCTGGCTTTGGGCCAACCCCTGATCGGAGTGGCCGCAGAACTGGCGGTCAGCGGCAACCTGTCACTGGCCGACGGAACGCTGGACACCAACCTTGATATCACCCGGCTGGACCGGGCAGGCGATGAGATCAAGTTGGCCGCGGGCTTTCAGAATTCAAACAGCCAGATCGATCTTGATCTTCAGGTGACAGAGGCAGCGGGCGGCCTGATCTCGACCGCTCTTGAAATGCCGGATACCCCACCTATCGCTCTGACAGCGAAAGGGTCCGGGCCCGTGACCGATTTTACGGCCGATATCGGCCTCAGCAGCGATGGTCAGCCTCGGGTGACAGGGCAGGTTCGGTTGCGCTCGGCCCCGACTGCGGCGACAAGCGCGGAAGAGGGCATTGCCTTTACTGCCGATCTCGGCGGTGATCTGACACCTTTTGTCGCCGAAGAAATGGATACGTTTTTCGGTGCCAAAACACAACTTTATGTGGATGGGCGAACCCAACCTGAAGGCGCGCTGGAAATTGACGAACTGGAGTTTTCATCACAAGCACTGAACCTGAAAGGCCAGTTACAGTTGGCGGCAGGTGGGCGATTGCAACTCGCGGCCCTGCAAGGACGCATAACGCCACCGGAGGGTGAAAGGGTAACTCTTCCAGCCTCGGGCGGTGACACGTCCGTTGGAGCGGCACAGATTTCGGCGCTGTACGACGAAAAAAACGGCAATCACTGGGACCTGAGCCTGACTGCGAACGCCGTGCAGGCCGAGCAAGTTAATTTGGAGCGCGCGCAAATTACTGCTCACGGGACCTTGGAACAGGGCGTAGTGCTGAAAATCAATGGCAATCTGCAGGCCGCGTTGGACGGAATTGATCTGGCGGACGAGGCCCTGAATGCAGCAATAGGCGACCTCGTCACTCTGGATGGCACCTTTGACTATGGCAGTGACCAATCCTTGAACCTGACCGGTCTCGAACTGGTTGGTTCGGATTACGAATTGGGTGTCGACGCATTGGTCAGCGGCCTGTCCACCGGTTTGGCCATCGACGGCACCGCCACTCTGGAAGCCACGGATCTGTCCCGGTTTTCGGAACTGGCCCAACTGGAGCTGGGAGGCCAGGTCTCGGCCCGGGTGACCGGTCAGGGCTCGCCACTGGAAGGCAGTTTCGACGGCACACTGGAGGTTGAAGGAACTGACCTCTCGACCGGGCGTGATGACATCGATCCGGTGATCAAGGGCAACACAGCAATAACGCTCGACGCCAGGCGTGGCGCAGATGGCGTAACCATCCGAGATTTCACCCTGATCGGTGAAACCTTGCGCGCCCAGGCCGACGGCACCGTAACGACCCCTGATGGCAACGTGACGATCGATGGTCAGGCAACGGTCAATTCCCGGGACCTGTCCGTGTTTTCGGGCCTTGCCAAAAGTGAACTTGGGGGTGCAGTGCAAGCAAAACTGAACGGAAAGGGAACCGTTCAGACACTGGAGTTTGACGGCACAGCCAGCGTATCGGGCCGGGATATCAAGACCGGTCTGACCGAGATCGACCCGCTGTTGGTCGGTCGCAACGAGATCACGTTCGACGGTGCGCTGAGCCAGGAACAGATTGTGATCCGCGACGCATCGGTGAACGGTTCAGCGCTGACCGCCAAAGCCTCTGCCACCATAGACGACCCAAGGAAAGCCCTTGCCATTGACGGGCAGGTCAATCTGAACATCCCGGACCTGTCACCGTTTTCAAGTCTTGCAAAACGCGATCTGGCAGGGGCGATCCGAGCGGATGTTGCCGGCAAGGGCGCAGTCGGCAGCAAGGCGTTCGACGTAAAAGGCAACTTGGCGGCGGACGATATCAAAACCGGGATCGACGCCGTTGACGACCTGATCCGGGGGCGAACGAACCTGACCGTGGACGCGATGAACAACGATGAAGGTCTGGATATCCGTACGTTCCAACTGATTGGAACCGCCCTTTCGGCGAGCGCATCGGGCAAGCTGAACCGAGACGCCGGCGGTTTGGACTTTTCCGCCAAACTGGATGACCTTGCCCGTCTGTCGCAAACCTTGTCCGGACCGCTGAACCTGAGCGGGAACGTCGCTCCGACCGGCTCTGGGCTGGAAGGCACTGCCCGCCTGGACGGGCCTGACAGCTCTTACGCCAGCCTTCAAGGAACGGTTGACCGGAATGGCTCGGCTGATGTGGATTTTGACGCCGAATTGAACCGGATCGAGCGGTTCGTTCCCGAATTTCCCGGCACTGTGGCAGCAAAGGGAACGGCCAAGCGCGATAATGGTGTCTGGACGATTGACGCCAAGGCGCAAGGGCCTGCCGACATAGACACCACGTTGGCCGGCACCTTTGATGAAACCAGCGGTCAGGCGGATTTGAAAGCACAGGGCGGCATCAACCTTGGGATCGCGAATGTCTTCATCACACCCAACAAGATCGACGGGTCAGCGCGCTTCGATCTGGCACTCAAAGGTGCTCCGGCGCTGGCGTCGCTGAGCGGATCGGTCACCACTTCGGGCACATCCCTTGCCATTCCGGGTGCTGGCCAGACCATTACCGGGATCAGTGGTCAGGTGGATCTGGCGCAAAGCCGCGCAAACATAAAACTGAATGGCGGAGTTCGGGCGGGCGGCAACTTTACCGTCAACGGGCCTGTTGACCTGACCCCTCCGTTCAACGCCCAGATTACCACCACCCTGAACAATCTCGTGCTGACAGACCGGTTGCTGTATGAAACCACCCTGAACGGTCAGATTGCCATGACCGGGGCGTTGGCCGGAAACAGTTCGCTGGCCGGTCAGATCACGTTTGACGAAACCAACATCAACCTTGCCGCCGCGTCCGGCGCCGTAGGCGCGGCACCTATCCCCGACATCCAGCACATCAACGAGAGTCGCGCCGGTTTCATCACGCGAGAGCGGGCCGGATTGGTCGTAACCAAAGGATCGGAGAAAAGCGCATCCCGTATTGCGCTGGATATCAGCCTTCTTGCACCCAAGGCGGTTTTCGTCAGAGGGCGCGGGGTGAACGCAGAACTGGGCGGTCGAATATTCATCGGCGGCACCACTGCTTCTGTTGTTCCGTCCGGTCAGATCGAACTGATCCGGGGGAATTTCGACATTCTGGGCCGCAGATTGGCACTGACCAAGGGGATCGTCACATTGCAGGGCGACCTGACCCCGTATATCGAGTTCGAATCTTCAGCCAGCACGTCGGACGGCACCGCGACGATCGAAATTGCCGGCCCGCTGGATTCACCTGAGGTCAATGTGTTTTCCGACCCCGAACGTCCGGCTGAAGAAGCGCTGGCAATGTTGCTGTTCGGGAACCGGTTTTCAGAAATCTCGCCTTTCCTGATCGCGCAAATGGCAGCATCACTGGCGCAGCTTAGCGGTGCGGGTGGGGATGCAACCAAAGGTCTCCGCGACTCCACCGGAGTCGACACGGTCGACATAGGGGCTTCCGAAAGCGGCGCGGGCCGTTTGGGCGCGGGCGCATACTTGGGTGAAAACCTCTATACGGACTTCACCGTGAACACCGAAGGTGACACCGAAGTGAACCTGAACCTCGATGTCACGGACAATTTCACGGTGCGCGGTACGGTCGATGGCCGAGGGGAAACCGGCCTGGGTCTGTTCTTCGAGCGTGACTATTGACCAGCCGTCAATAAAAGCTGCGTTGAGCCATCCGTTTGTTTCGCACCAGCAGGTGACGGGTGTTCAAATTGCCTTATGGACGCCTGGTTCCGATTTCGTTGGTGGTCGTGATGCCATCGCCAGTGCGGAAATTTACGTGGTGCCGCGGCCAATTGAAAACCCAACGAATTGCCGGGGCAAGTCAGATGGGGCTGCCGTTCGAACGACGGCGCGGCAAAGAAAAAAGCGGCCCCCTTCCAGAGGCCGCCCTTGTTCAGTCTGGCCGCGATCTTATTCCGCAGCCTTCGCATCCTCGATCTTTTCGACACGAATGGCCGAGAATTTGAATTCGGGGATCTTGCCGTAAGGGTCGATGGCCGAGTTCGTCAGGATGTTCGCCGCCGCTTCGACATAGGCAAACGGGATGAACACCATGTCTTCGGCGATGGCCCGGTCGGCGCGCACCATGATTTCAATCGAACCACGACGCGTGGTCAGGCGGATCATTTCGCCCGGTTCAATCCCCATCAGCTTCAGCGTGCGCGGGTTCATCGAGCAGTTGGCCTCTGGCTCGACCGCGTCAAGAACCTTTGCCCGGCGGGTCATTGAACCCGTATGCCAATGTTCCAGCTGACGGCCGGTGGTGGCAATCATCGGGTATTCATCATCAGGCGCCTCATCAGGCGGGATGACATTGGCCGGAGTGAACCTTGCTTTGCCGCCCGCGCGGGGGAAACCATCGCCGAACACAATAGACTGGCCGGGATCGCTTTCGCTGAGCGACGGATAGGTGATCGTCTCGGTTTCCAGCCGTTCCCACGTGATATTGTCAAGCGACTGCATGGTCAGTTTCATCTCGGCAAAAACCTCGGACACATCGGTGTAATCCCAGTTCAGCCCGATGCGCTGCGCCAGTTCGACCGTGATCTTCCAATCCTCTCGCGCTGCACCCGGAGGCGCCACGGCCGGACGGACACGTTGCACCTGACGGTTGGTGTTCGACACCGTACCGTTCTTTTCATACAGCGCCGAGGCCGGCAGGATGATATCGGCATAGTTCGCGGTTTCGGTCAGGAAGATGTCCTGCACGATCATCAGGTCCAGCTTGGCCAGGGCCTCACGTGCGTGGCCAACATCCGGGTCGGACATGGCCGGGTTTTCACCCTGAATGTACATGCCCTTGATGTTGCCTGCATAGGCTTGGTCGATGATCTCGGTGACGGTCAGACCCTTCTCGTTCGAGAAATCGCCCGATTTCCAGACATTGGTGAACTGCGCGCGAATGCCGTCATCGGTAACCGTCTTGTAGTCCGGCAGGAACATCGGGATCAGCCCGGCGTCTGATGCGCCCTGCACGTTGTTCTGGCCCCGCAGAGGGTGCAGACCCGCGCCGGGCTTGCCGACGTTCCCTGTCATCAGGGCCAGCGAGATCAGGCAGCGCGAATTGTCGGTCCCGTGGATATGCTGGCTGACGCCCATACCCCAGAAGATCAGACCAGCCTTGGCCTGCGCAAAAGTACGCGCGACGCGACGCAGCTGATCGGGGTCGATGCCGCAGATCGGTGCCATCGCCTCGGGCGTGAACTGGCGCAGGTGCTCCTTCTCGGCCTCCCAGTTCTCGGTCCAGCGATGGATATACTGGCTGTCATAAAGCTCTTCCTCGACGATCACGTTCATGATCGCGTTCAGCATCGAGACATCGGCACCGGGCCGGAATTGCAGCATTTCGTCCGCGAATTTGCGCATGCCGACGCCGCGCGGGTCCATCACGATCAGCTTGCCGCCGCGCTTGGCGAACTGCTTGAAATAGGTCGCGGCGACGGGGTGGTTTTCAATCGGGTTCGACCCGATGATGATGGCCACATCGGCATTCTCGATCTCGTTGAAGGTCGCCGTCACCGCGCCCGAACCCACGTTCTCGATCAGAGCGGCCACAGACGACGCGTGGCACAAACGGGTGCAGTGGTCCACGTTGTTGTGGCCAAAGCCCTGCCGGATGAATTTCTGGAACAGGTACGCTTCTTCGTTGGTGCACTTGGCCGAACCAAAGCCCGCAACGCTGCGCGGGTCTTGGTCGCGCAGGGCCATCAGTCTGGTGGCCGCCAGATCCATCGCCTCTTCCCAGGTCGCTTCGCGGAAATGGGTCGACAGGTTGCCCGGATCAACGTTCAGACCTTTTGCCGGTGCATCCTCGCGCCGGATCAGCGGTTTGGTCAGGCGGTGCGGGTGGTGGATATAGTCGAACCCGAACCGGCCCTTGACGCACAGACGGCCTTCGTTGGCGGGGCCGTTGATGCCCTCGACATATTTGACTTTGCCGTCCTTGACCTTGAGGCTGACCTTGCAGCCCACCCCGCAGAAGGGGCAGACGCTTTCGGTTTCGGAATCGTAATCCTTGCTGTCGCCGTGCTGCTGGTCGTCCAGCACGGTGGCGGGCATCAGCGCGCCGGTCGGGCAGGCCTGAACGCATTCACCGCAGGCCACGCAGGTTGATGCGCCCATCGGATCGTTCTGGTCGAACACCACCTGCGCGGTATGCCCGCGCCCGGCCATGCCGATCACGTCATTGACCTGCACGTCGCGGCAGGCGCGGACGCAGAGGTTGCAGTTGATGCAGGCATCCAGATTGACCCGCATCGCCACATGGCTGTCATCCAGCAGCGGGATCTTCTCGGGCTCTTTCGCCGGAAAGCGGCTGTCGCTGACATCGTTCAGCTTGGCCATATCCCAGAAATGGCTCGAGGCATCGTGCGGCTGCTCGGGCTGGTCGGCCACCAACAGTTCCATGACCATGGCGCGCGATTTCTCGGCGCGGTCGGTGTCGGTTTTCACCACCATCCCGTCAGCCGCCGGACGGATGCACGAGGCGACCAGCGTACGCTCGCCTTCCACCTCGACCATGCAGGCGCGGCAGTTGCCATCGGGTTTGTAGCCCGGCGCCGGTTTGTGACACAGATGCGGGATCACCAGTCCACGGCCATTGGCCGCTTCCCAGATGGTGGTGCCTTCGGGCACGGTGACGTCATCGCCGTTCAGATTGAAGGTGACGGTCTTGTTTGGGCTTGCATCAAGCATGGCTCTGTCTCCCTCAGATTTCTTCAGCGAAGTGTTTCATGACCAGACGGATCGGGTTCGGGGCCGCCTGCCCCAGACCACAGATCGAGGCATCGCCCATCACCTGGCACAGATCTTCCAGCAGGTCGGTATCCCACTTCTCGGCCTGCATCAGCTTGACCGCCTTTTCGCAGCCCGCCCGGCAGGGCGTGCATTGGCCACAGCTTTCGTCCTCGAAGAACCGCAGCATGTTCAGCGCCGCATCGCGGGCCGTGTCCTGATCGGACAGAACCACAACCGCAGCAGACCCGATGAAGGTGCCCAGCGGCTGTAGGGTGTCAAAATCGAGCGGGACGTCGTCGATGCTGGAGGGGAGAAGACCTGACGACGGCCCGCCCGGTTGATACGCCTTGAACACATGACCTTTGGCCATGCCCCCGGCTGCATCAATCACGTCAAGAATGGTCGACCCTGCCGGCAACAGGTAGACGCCGGGTTTCGCCACCCGGCCCGAGACCGAATAGCTGCGCAGCCCCTTGCGGCCATTCTTTTCAACTGAATTGAGGATCTCCGGACCTTCCCGGCATATCTTGGACACCCAGTAGAGCGTCTCGACATTGTGCACCAGCGTCGGGCGTCCAAAGACGCCGACCTGCGCCACGAAGGGCGGGCGGTGACGCGGCAGGCCCTTTTTGCCCTCGATCGATTCGATCATCGCGGACTCTTCACCGCAGATATAAGCACCGGCACCCCGGCGTAGGTCGATATAACCCGGCTCAACGATTCCGGCCTCTTCCAGCGCAGCAATCTCGCGCCGCAGAACTTCCAGAACGGCTGGATATTCGTCGCGCATGTAGATGAAGCAGGTCTCTGCCTCGACCGCCCAGGCGGCGATCAGCATACCTTCGAGGAAAACATGCGGCGAACGCTCCAGATAGTAGCGATCCTTGAATGTACCGGGCTCGCCCTCGTCCCCGTTCACGGCCAGATAGCGCGGGCCGTCATTCATGCGGACAAAGCCCCATTTCTTGCCCGACGGGAAACCGGCGCCGCCCAAACCGCGCAGGCCCGAGGCCAGAACCTGTTCCTGAACCTCTTCCCAGTCGCCGCCCTCGCGCAGCTCTTTCAGCTTGGCGTAGCCGCCGTTTTTGACGTAGGCCGCGAAGGTTTCGTAATCGGGTAGATGAGCATGGGTGTCATCGGCAGCAATCGCAGCCTGCACCTTTTCGGGGGTCGCGTGGTCGATATGGTTGTGCCCGATTTCCAGCACCGGAGCGGTGTCGCAACGGCCCATACAGGGCGCGCGCAGCACACGAACTTCGGAAGGATCAAGCCCATCTTCCAGCGCCTTTTGCAGTTGTCGGGCACCTGCCATCTCACAGGACAGGGAATCACAGACGCGAATGGTCAGCGCGGGGGGCGGTGTTTCACCTTCTTTCACCACGTCGAAATGGGCATAGAAGGTCGCGGTCTCAAAGATCTCGGCCTGCCCGATCCGCATCTCGACGGCCAGCGCGGCGATGTGGTCGGCGCTGATATGGCCGTGCGTGTCCTGAATCAGGTGCAAATACTCGATCAACAGGTCGCGGCGGCGTGGACGATTGCCCAACAGGCGCGCAATTTCGGCCTGTGCTTCATCCGTAAACTGACGGCCTTTGGGCGTGTGCCGCCCCTTGCCTTTACCTGACTTCCAGACGCCCTTGGGTGCGCCTGATGGCTTGGTGTCTAATGGTGCCATGATGCCCTCCGATTCAGACCCCGTGTCTCATCAGGCCAGCATATCGTCAAATCGCTTTTTGCAATCGCACGATAACGACACCTTATCACCGTAAAGACGTCACCACAGCGCGTAGTGCCTGCACCGTTGGCAGTTCAGGATCTCGGCTCAGGGTGGCCAGACAGATCGGTTTGCTGACAATCGGATCGACCAGCGGCAGCACCTTTGTCCCCTGCAACTCGCCCAATGCCCGAATAAGCACACGCGGCACAACCGTGGCGGCCAGCCCCTCGCGTGCCATCACCATCGACGCGGTAAATCCGCTGGTTTCGGCAACGACGTCCGGGTGCAGCCCCTGTTCGGCAAAGATACGATCCAGAATACGCCGGTTTTGCATCTGCGGCTCAAGCAGGCTCAGCGGAAATTCAGCCACGCGCGCCCAAGGCAATGGGCCGGTTTCGTCCGTCATATGCGACGGAACCAGCAGAACATAGGTTTCCTCGTACAAAGGTTGCACCTGTCGCAGATCGGTCCCGATGCTGTCGCCATACGTTATCCCGGCGTCCAGGCTTCCTTCGTCCAGCCGGTGTTGAATGGCGGTGGCAGACATGGTTTCGATGCGCGTAACGATGCGCGGATGCGCTTGCCGAAAGCGTTTGGTGAGGCGCCCGGTAAAGGCGATGGCCGTCGGAATCACGCCAAGGATCAGCGTACCGGTGATCTCGCCCCTGTTGGCCAGCACCTGCTGTTCGAGTGCTTTGGTGTCATCGAGAATACGACGCGCCCGCTGAACGATCATCTCGCCCTCTTCGGTCAGGCCCTGAAATCGGTTGGCGCGGCGGACGATGGACACGCCCAGTCTCTCTTCAAGATTGCGAATGCGCATCGAGAACGCGGGTTGAGATATCCCGCATTCCTCGGCCGCCTTTGCAAAATGCCGATGCCGTGCCAAGGCACTGAGCAATTGCAGGTCGCGAATTTCGATCATCTCAGGGCATTCCTGTTGGCAGGTCGTTCGTCAGAGTATCGGATATTCGACGGCAGAGAAAAGAGCGCTTAAATTGCGCGGGCTGCGACTTGTGATTCCCGAACTCAAGTCATTTACCATGCAGGAACAGTTAATTGTATGACGTCATCGACCAAGCGAAACAAAGCTGACAAAACCCGGAAATTATCTTAGCTTCCAGAGGCGGAGGTTTCAGGATGACGGAACGAATAACAGGTGGGTGCAAATGTGGCCTGGTTCGCTATGAAGGCACCCGACTTGATGTACCAATGTTTCGCTGTCACTGTCGCGACTGCCAGCAACTCACAGGTTCCGGGCATTCAGAGATGATGCCTTTGGTCCGTGACTCTTTTGAAATAAGTAGTGCTTGCAAAACGTACGAAATGCTGGGCGAGTCGGGCAACCCAACGTTCAGCGGCTTCTGCCCGAACTGTGGAGCGCAACTTACAAGGCGCAGCAGTCTTATGGATGATCGTATCTATGTTCACGCATCATCGCTAGATGATCCGCGAAAATACAATCCAGAAAAATCAATCTATCAAGAGTCTGCGCAATCTTGGGATGCAACCTCAGTCGTCGGACAGACTTGAAAGCACAGGACAGTTCATTTCCCGATTTGAGTTGGCGGGCCTCGATACGTCAATACGATTGCGGATTGTGGCGCACCCTTAAGTATTGAACAAAAAGTGCATCACATCGCCATCCTTGACGACATAGCTTTTCCCCTCGGCCCGCATCTTGCCTGCCTCTTTCGCCCCTTGCTCGCCGTTGCAGGCAACAAAGTCTTCATAGGCGATGGTCTCGGCGCGGATGAATCCCTTTTCGAAATCACCATGAATGACACCAGCCGCCTGCGGTGCAGCGGTGCCGGTGCGGATGGTCCAGGCGCGGGCTTCTTTCGGGCCGACCGTAAAATAGGTTTCCAGCTTGAGCAGATCGTAACCGGCACGGATCAGACGGTCGAGACCGGGTTCTTCCAGACCCATTTCCTCAAGGAACATCTGTGCCTCGTCCGCTTCAAGCAGGCTGATCTCTTCCTCGATCTTGGCGCTGATGATGACGTGAGAGTTGCCCTGGGCGGCAGCCATCTCGGCAACTTTTGCCGAGTATTCGTTGCCCTCAGCGGCTTCTTCCTCGGACACGTTACAGACATAAAGAACCGGCTTGGTGGTCAACAGCTGCAACATCTTCCAGGCCTTGGCATCCTCGTCCGAAACCTCGACCAGTCGTGCTGGCTTGCCGCTTTCCAGCATCACTTGCGCTTCGGCAAGCAGGCGGTCCTGCTGTTGCGCCTCTTTGTCGTTGCCTTTCAGCTTGCGCACCAGGTTGGCGCGGCGCTTTTCAATGCTTTCCAGATCGGCGAGCATCAGCTCAGTCTCGATAGTGTCGGCATCGGCCACCGGATCGACGCGGCCATCAACATGCGTTACGTCGCCGTCTTCGAAACAGCGCAGCACGTGGGCAATCGCGTCCGTCTCGCGGATATTGGCCAGAAACTGGTTGCCCAAGCCTTCACCCTTCGACGCGCCCTTCACCAGGCCCGCAATGTCCACAAAGGTCATGCGTGTGGGAATGATCTGTTTCGAGCTTGCAATCGCCGCCAGCTTATCCAGCCGCTCATCCGGCACGGCCACATCACCGACATTGGGCTCAATCGTGCAGAACGGGAAGTTCGCGGCTTGCGCGGCAGCGGTTTTGGTCAACGCATTGAACAGGGTCGACTTGCCCACGTTCGGCAGACCCACGATTCCCATCTTAAAGCCCATAACGGCCTCCTGCATAGAATACGAACGCAGCTTCTATGCAGGTCCGCATCAATGCGCAAGTGATTGCCGGGCTACTTTGTTTGAGTCCCTTCGGCCACATCACGAAATTGTTCTCGAATCGTGTTCTTGTCGGTTCTGAAAAACGAAGGATAGAATGAACAAATGGCATAACATGACCAATTAAAATGGCAGAAAGACAATAATGGAAAAGCTCCTTCTTGCGGCCGTACTGACGGTCTCTACATTTGCTACAGCCCAGGCGCAGACGGTTGTTTTTGGTGCCGGGTATTCAGATTTTTCCGAGGCGACGTCCGAAGATCAGGCACTGATTGCTCTCGAATATCAGCACACTCCTTTTCACCAGGCAACTCGGTTCAGTGCTGGCTGGGGTGCTGCGTTTTCTGTGGACGAAGACGGGGATACGCATATCGGTGTTGGGCTGGTCGGGCTGTATTCTCTGGGTGAGCGCTGGTTCGTTGAAGGCAGTGTCATGCCGGGGTACTTCAATGCCAGCAACGACCAGAACGACCTGGGCGGAGACTTTCAGATCCGCAGCCTTTTGGGCCTTGGATACAACCTGAACAACGGCAACAGAATGTCAGTTGCGATCACGCACAAATCTAACGCCAGCACCAACGATGAGAACCCTGGCGTAAACGCGGTTTTGCTGCGGTATCATCTGGGCTTCTGACCTATTCCTGCGTTGGCGGGATTGATTTTCGGTCAAAGTTTCTGCACACGGGTCCAAACCCGATTGCAAGGACATCCGATGACCCGTATCGACGCTAAGTTTGCCGCCCTGAAAGCCGAAGGAAAGAAGGCTTTTGTTGCCTATGTGATGGCAGGGGACCCAGACTATGACACCTCGCTCGACGTGGTCAAAGGCCTGCCCGGCGCGGGTGTGGACATCATCGAACTTGGTTTGCCCTTCACTGATCCGATGGCTGATGGCCCTACCATTCAGGCGGCGGGCCAACGCGCGCTGGATGGCGGGATGACGTTGCAGCGCACATTGGATCTGGCCCGTGCTTTCAGGGAAACAGACGACACAACGCCAATTGTCCTGATGGGGTACTACAACCCGATTTACAGCCGGGGTGTTGAGGCCTTTCTGGCCGATGCCAAAGATGCCGGAATTGACGGGTTGATCATTGTCGATCTGCCGCCCGAGGAAGACGAAGAGCTTTGCCTGCCTGCTCAGGCGGCCGGGCTGAACTTCATTCGTCTTGCAACACCTACCACGGATGACCAGCGCCTGCCGCGCGTTCTGCAAAACACCTCGGGCTTCGTGTATTACGTGTCAATCACAGGCATCACCGGCGCAGCCGAGGCGCAGGCAACCGATGTGGCCCCCGAGGTTGCCCGCATCAAGGCCGCAACCGAGCTGCCGGTGATTGTGGGCTTTGGCATCAATACGCCCGAGAAATCCCGCAACATCGCGTCCGTGGCAGATGGTGCCGTAGTCGGATCGGCGATCGTCAGCCAGATCGGTGCAGGCAAACCGGTCTATGAAGTGTTGGATTTTGTAAAGTCCCTTTCGGATGGCGCCCATAGCGCCTGATCCGGCAGATAAAACAACACAGTCAAAAGCCTGCCGCAGACTGGTCTGGGGCAGGCTTGTGACTGCCCAATGCCGGGGCAGATCATTGCAGGCTTTGACGTGCATTGGTAAGGAAAACGAACCAGTAAGTTCGGAGGTCTGAGTCATGCCTGTAATAACCAACATTGAAGACCTCAGGCACATTTACGAGCGCCGCGTGCCGCGGATGTTCTACGATTACGCTGAAAGCGGCAGCTGGACGGAACAGACATTCCGCGAAAACAGTTCCGATTTTGAAAAGATCCGCCTGCGCCAGCGGGTTGCCGTTGATATGTCCGGCCGTTCGACTGCCTCGGAAATGATTGGTCAGAAGGTGTCGATGCCGGTCGCGCTGGCCCCGGTCGGTTTGACGGGGATGCAGCATGCGGACGGAGAAATGAAGGCCGCCAAAGCCGCCGAGGATTTTGGTGTTCCCTTTACCCTTTCCACAATGTCGATCAACTCGATCGAAGACGTGGCCGAGCACACCGACAAGCCGTTCTGGTTCCAGCTCTACACGATGAAGGACGCTGATTATGTCAGCCGTCTGATCCAGCGGGCCAAGGACGCCAGGTGTTCGGCACTGGTGATCACGTTGGATCTGCAAATTCTGGGCCAACGGCACAAGGACCTGAAAAACGGCCTGTCCGCACCACCCAAACTGACCGCAAAGACCATCGCAAACCTGATGACCAAATGGGCCTGGGGCATTGAAATGCTGGGGGCCAAACGGCGCGAGTTCGGCAATATAGTGGGACATGTGCAAGGTATCTCGGACGCGTCTTCGCTGGGGGCCTGGACCGCTGAACAGTTCGACCCCACCCTTGACTGGAACAAAGTCGAAAAACTGATGGAGCAGTGGGGCGGAAAGGTGATCCTGAAAGGGATACTCGACGCGGAAGATGCCAAAATGGCTGCCAAGCTGGGAGCGGATGCCATTGTCGTGTCGAACCATGGCGGGCGTCAGCTGGACGGCGCGCTCAGCTCGATCCGGGTATTGCCCGAGATCATGGACGCTGTCGGCAATGATGTCGAAGTGCATCTGGACAGTGGTATCCGCTCGGGTCAGGACGTGCTCAAAGCCTTGGCGCTGGGGGCCAAGGGGACGTATATCGGACGCGCATTTGTTTATGGGCTGGGCGCCATGGGTCAGAAAGGCGTCACCACCGCGCTTGAGGTGATCCAGAAGGAACTTGATACAACAATGGCGCTGTGCGGTGAAAAAACCGTCGGCGCGCTGGGGGCGCATAATCTTCTGGTACCAGAAGATTTCGGTGGTCGTTGGCAAGGCTGAGCCCGCGGGAGATTTGGGGCTCTGCCCCCGCCGCCCGTTCCGGGCGTCTCCCCCGGGATATTTGTGGCCAGATGAAGCAGCGGACCCTGCACTCATCTGACAAAGAACACTCCGAAGCGCGCGGTTGAGCCATACAGAACGACAAGCTGTGATTTCCCCCTTTCCAAACCGGATGAATCGAGATAAGGACGCGGCTTCACGCGGGTATACAGCCTTGGAGGATACCCGCCCTAACATTGGAGAATTATCATGGCTGGAGAGATTCCTGATCTCGTAGCTCTGGAACGGACGGGGACAGGCAAGGGCGCCGCTCGCAAAACTCGCCGCGAAGGCATGGTTCCGGGCGTAGTATTTGGCGGCGACAAAGATCCGTTGCCGATTCAGATTCCGTTCAACGAACTGTTCAAGCGCCTGAAAGCCGGTCGCTTCAAGTCGACCCTGTGGAACCTGAAGGTCGAAGGCCATGAAGACGTTCGCGTCATCTGCCGCGATGTTCAGCGTGATGTCGTCAAAGACCTGCCGACCCACCTGGACCTGATGCGCCTGCGCCGGACCACCAAGATCGCGTTGTACATTCCGGTTGAGTTCATCAACGAAGATGCAGCCCCCGGCATCAAGAAGGGCGGCGTTCTGACCGTTGTCCGCCCGGAAGTCGAGCTGTTGTGCACCGCAGGTGACATTCCTGAGAAGATCACCGTTGATGTGGCCGGAATGAACATCAACGACGTCGTCACCATTTCGTCGGTTGAACTGCCCAAAGGCACCAAGCCGACCATCGACCGCGACTTCGTGATCGCAAACGTCTCGGCACCGACTGGTCTGTCGACAAGCGACGACGAAGAAGGTGAAGAAACAGAAGTTGCAGTCGACGAAGTCGAAGTCGTCGGCAAAGAAGAAGAATAAATCCGGATCAAACGTCTGGATTTTGAAACGGGGTTCTGACGAGCCCCGTTTTTTTATGGCCAAGACGCGCGGCGCCGGCTGGATTTCCATGGCAATTCCGGGCATCACATAGCCTCGAGGCTACAAAGGCGGAGCTTGGTCATGAAACTCTTTGTCGGATTGGGAAACCCGGGGCAGAAATACGCCCGAAACCGGCACAACATCGGGTTCATGGCTGTGGAGCGGATTGCGGAAGACCATGGGTTTGGTCCATGGAAATCCAAGTTTCAGGGCGAAATCTCGGAAGGGCGGTTAGGGTCTGAAAAAATCCTTTTGCTGAAACCGCAGACCTTCATGAACCGGTCCGGTCAATCCGTGGGTGAAGCGATGCGTTTCTACAAGCTCGAGTCCACAGATGTTGTCGTGTTCCATGACGAGCTGGACCTCGCCCCGGGCAAAGTGCGGGTAAAGGCGGGCGGCGGACACGCTGGGCATAACGGTCTGCGTTCGATCCACGATCATATAGGCGCAGCCTATGACCGTATACGGCTTGGGATCGGACATCCGGGCCGCAAGGAAATGGTTTCGGCTTATGTCCTGAGTGACTTTGCGAAATCCGAGAGTGACTGGCTGGACGACGTTCTTCGGGGTGTTTCGGACGGCGCGCCCCATCTGGCCCAGGATGATGGTGGAAAATTCATGAACGCGGTGGCCCTGCGCACTGCTCCGCCCCGGTCGTCCAAGACGGCCGCTCCGAAAGCTGAAACCGCATCAAAGGCACCTTCTGAGCCACCGGCCGACGAACGGTCGGCCATGCAGAAACTGTTGGACAAGTTCAAATAGCGCCTCGCCCTCTTTCCGTTACGTCGGCGTTGCGAAACCGGGATGTCCGCGTTCCAATACACGCAAACAAGGGAGGCTATGCGATGCGGTCCATACTGAAGTGGGTTCTGCGCATTGTGCTGGCGCTGGCTCTGGCCGCCGCTGCCGTTGGGCTTTGGAAACGCGAAGAGTTACAGCGCCTGATGGCGGTGAACTCTCTGTTTGCCGAGGACAAGATCGTTCACAACTTTTCGCACATGGATGAAGCCTTTCTGACCGTGGATCTGCCGCGTGGAAACGCCCCAACATGGGAACTGCCCTACGGCGAAGGTTTCGATCTTCCTGAAGGCACCGACACTTGGATCGATGAACGCTCGGTCACTTCTTTGCTCATCATGCAGAACGGCAAGATCCGGTTCGAGGAATACTATCTGGGCACCGGTCCCGATGATCGCCGGATTTCGTGGTCAGTGGCAAAAAGTTATCTGTCGGCGCTTTTCGGCATTCTTCTGCATGAGGGCGCAATCGATTCATTGGATGATCCCGTCGTCAAATACGCCCCCGAACTTGCAGGCAGCGCATATGACACGGCGACAATTCGGAACGTTTTGAACATGGCCAGCGGCGTCACGTTTGACGAAGATTATCTGGACCCGAAATCTGACATCAACAGGATGGGCCGTGTGATTGCCCTGGGCGGTGAACTGGACGATTTCGCAGCCTCATTGCAGGACAGTTTCGCGGCCCCCGGTGAAACCTGGCAATACGTTTCCATAGACACGCATGTATTGGGCATGGTGATACGCGGGGCGACCGGTCGCAGTGTCGCGGATCTTTTGGTGGAAAAAATCCTTCAGCCCCTGGGCCTTGAGCGTGACGGGTATTATGTCACTGACGGCGCCGGTGTCGCTTTTGTTCTGGGCGGATTGAACTTTACGACACGTGACTTTGCACGGTTCGGGCAAATGATCCTGCAAGATGGGGAATTGAACGACCGGCAAGTGGTGCCCGCCGACTGGATATTCGAGGCAACTCAACCCAGCGCCCCGACCGCTCAGGGGAAGATTGGATATGGGTACCAGTGGTGGATCCCGCGCGGCGCCCATGAGGGAGAGTTTCTGGCCCGGGGCGTGTATGGGCAATACATCTATTTCAACCAACCTCGGGGCGTTCTGATTGTGTCTACCGGTGCTGATCGGAATTTCCGCGATACTGGCGTGAACGACCAGAATATCGAAACGTTCCGCAAGATCGCAGAAAGCCTGTAAGGTGTGTTCATGCAGAAGCAAGACAGTATCAATGTACTCGGCGGCGTTCTGGCGCCCTGCTCACGCGATCCTCTGACAGGGTTCTTCCGCGACGGTGCGTGCAATACCTGCCCCGAGGATCAGGGCAGCCATACCGTTTGTGCCGTTATGACGGCCGAGTTTCTGGCATTCTCGAAATACGTCGGCAATGATCTGAGCACGGCTCGGCCCGAATTCGATTTCCCGGGCCTCAAGCCCGGTGACAGCTGGTGTCTGTGTGCCGGCCGGTTCCTGCAGGCCCATGACGAAGGATGCGCCCCAAAGGTTCACCTGGAGGCGACCCATCAACACGCGCTCGAGATTGTGCCGCTTGATATCTTGCTTCAGAACAAGGCGATTGCCTGACAGCCATTGCGCCTTGGCGAGACCTGATCCGCGATCCAGTCTCGCCCCAGGGTCAGAATGCCATTTGCCAGATCAGGCTGATGCTGTAGTTTTCAAAACCGCTTTCACCGATGCCATCGTAGAACACGTTTGCTGCAAGCAAGCTGTTGTTTTCCAGCCGGTAGTCCAGGCCCAGATCCGCGCGGGCACGGGCGGTGTCGCCAATCGGTGTCACGCCCGGAGCGGTGCCAGTACCCGAAGTCGTGCTCCAAATCCCCGAAAGCCCGCCCGTCAGCAGCATCTCTCCTCGTGACACTTGCAGCGGGTGGCTGAAATCCACACCCAGCCGTGCCGTCGTCAAACTGAAATCCTGCTGTGGAATCAGATTGCCCAGACTATCGGTATAAGCTTTCTGATCGTCACTGGCATAGCTTACGTCCAGCAATGGCATCAATGTCAGGGCGCCACGCTTTATCTCACCTGTCACACGCGACTGGGCCAGCCAACGGTCACTGTCGAAACTGTCCTCGTAGGTGCCAAACGGAGAGATGTTGTTGTCGGCTTGGCCATAAAGTACGCGCCCTTCTAGAAACACCGAATGATTGGGCAATTTTGCCACAACATAAGGACCAACCAGCCAGCCCGTACCGTCCACGCTGGCCGGGCCGTTTTCCGTTTCGGCATAGTCGAACTGAAGCATGGCACCGATCAACAGGTTCGAATTGATCTGGCGATGAGCCCCGACAACAGCCAGTGCATAGGAGTTGTCAAAATCGTCCTGCGAACTCCAGTTGCCGGTCACACTGAACCAGACGGGGCGCGCCGGATCACTGGCGAAATTCAGATACCCCGAGCCCTGCGTGACGGAAGCGTCCAGTACACCCGACCCGGAGCGTTGCAGAAACTGGGTCAGTTTCGGCTGGTTCGTCACAAGGCTGTTGGCCCGGGCGTTCTGGAACGCCTGAATCTGACGTTGAGTATTTGTCACGGCCTGAAGCGTGCTGACCCTGTTTGATTCAAGGTTCAGATTTCCAGCCGCGTCCGAGAACACTCCTGCCGGAACAAAAAGCTCGATGGTGCCGTTGTTCTGGGGCGTCAAAGTGGCGACATAGCTGGTGCCAGACCCGGTCAGAGTGGCCGTTGCATTGGTGACGGACAGGTCGCCCACGGTGAAATCGGTGCTTGGTTCGCTCAGCGTAATGGTTGCTTGAAACGTTCCGCTGCCGGTTGGCGTCAAGGCTCCGATCGTTGCGGTTGGCTGTGTCGTATCCACCAGAACGCGCGTGTTGACGATTTGGGTGTTCGTTACACCGGACAACGCGATCTCATAGCGATAAAGCGGCCCTCCGACGATTTCGCGTGCGGTGAACGTAATCCCCATATACCCGTCAGCCGCATATGTGGAATCCGCGCCATCCTGACTGAGAATGGTTGCGCCGATATAGCCCAGGGAAGCAAGGCCGGCAGGCGTGATCGCACTCTGGTTCAGAATGCCGTTGTTGAAATAGAAACTGCCGCCGGGAACCTGCCCCGAGCCCCCGAGCGAAACAAAGGCCGTGCCTGTAAATGGGATGTTGTTGAAAAAGATGCTTCCTCCGTTCGGCGTCGGAACCGAGGTTATGATAAAGCCGCCGCCAAGGGCCGCGCCCTCTTTCGCGCTTCCGATCATGAGTGCTGAAATCAGAAAACAGAGGCACAGCAGCCTCGAAATAACGGACCTAACCATTTTACCTCCTACAACACCGCGAGGGTGCTAAACACCAGGGCGTCCGGGCAATGATACTGTGCCTCGAACCGCGTCATCCATTGTCCCATCCATTGCAGAGACGTCCCCTGAACCGGCTGCAACTACGCCAGTTACCCAATAGTTAATTCAATTTGGAGACGCTGTATAGAATTGGAAACGACTCAACTTTGGCGTGCGGGTCACATGGCCGTGTTCAAACCGCAAGGCAAAGGCAAAAAATGCCCAGAAAACACTTCGAACCCCGGTGTTTTCAGGAAGTCTTCTTGGCAAGACGTCACAACGAGCCGTGAATTTGCAAGTCACGTGCTCAAGAAGTGTCGGTTACAAATTCTCGGCTTTTGCCGGGGCATTCGCAACAATCTCAGGTAGAGATCGCAACTGGCAGCCATCAGGAAACAAATGCGCCCACAATGAATGATCGATGTTCACAGCAGCCGGCGATTCCTCCGGCTTCTGTGTTGTCCTCGCATGCGCCTTGGCGGCTGCCCTTTTTTGCAGGGCAGCCTGCCTTGGGCTGACATGCCACATGATTGACTACCCTGCCCGGCCTGCCGTGGAAGTTCAGGACGTTTCGCCTTTAAATTATTGCTTTCAGGGCTGCTTGAGCCATCGACCCCAAGACAGAGCAACCGGGACATACCGCCCCGGTTCACACTCAGTCCGCCGTACGGCCTTCGGTGTCTGACATATCGAAGTTCAGATATTTGGCCACGGTCTGAACGTCCTTGTCTCCGCGGCCACACATGTTCATGCAGATCAGGTGATCCTTGGGCAATTCCGGTGCGATCTTCATCACATGGGCCAAAGCGTGGCTTGGTTCCAGCGCCGGGATGATCCCCTCGGTGGCGCAGCACAGCTGGAACGCCTCGAGCGCTTCCTTGTCAGTGATCGAGACGTAATTCGCACGACCAATTTCGTGCAGCCAGGAATGCTCGGGCCCAATGCCCGGATAGTCCAGCCCGGCCGAGATCGAATAACCTTCAAGAATCTGGCCATCGTCATCCTGCAACAGATAAGTCCGGTTGCCGTGCAGCACGCCCGGGCGACCGCCGGTCAGCGAGGCGCAATGCTCCATTTTCTCGTTCACACCTTTTCCGCCCGCCTCGACGCCTATGATGTTGACGTCCTTGTCGTCGAGGAAGGGATAGAACAGGCCCATCGCGTTCGAACCGCCGCCGATGGCCGCAATGATCGTGTCGGGCAAACGGCCTTCGGCCTTCATCATCTGCTCTTTCGCTTCCTTGCCGATGATTGACTGGAAATCGCGGACCATTGCCGGATAGGGGTGCGGCCCGGCCACGGTGCCGATACAGTAGAACGTGTCACGCACATTGGTCACCCAATCGCGCAGCGCGTCATTCATCGCGTCCTTGAGCGTCCCACGACCCGAGGTCACAGGGATCACCTCGGCCCCCAGAAGACGCATGCGGAATACGTTCGGGGCCTGACGCTGAACGTCATGTGCCCCCATATAGACAATGCATTTCAAGCCAAACTTGGCACATACGGTGGCGGTGGCCACGCCGTGCTGCCCTGCCCCGGTTTCAGCAATGATCCGGGTCTTGCCCATGCGGCGTGCCAGAATGATCTGACCCAGCACGTTGTTGATCTTGTGCGCGCCGGTGTGGTTCAACTCGTCACGTTTCAGATAGATCTTGGCACCACCCAGATGCTCGGTCAGGCGTTCCGCGAAATACAGCGGCGAAGGGCGACCCACATAGTTTGCCCACAGGTCATCCATCTCGGCCCAGAACGTCGGATCATCCTTGGCCTTGTTGTATTCCTCTTCCAGCGACAGGATCAGCGGCATCAGAGTTTCACTGACAAAACGCCCGCCGAAGATGCCGAAACGTCCCTGTTCGTCAGGGCCGGACATGAAGGAATTGAAAAGATCGTTGGCCATGGGTGTCTCCTGCGTCGTATCTGTTGTTCATAGGTGGTGGCAGCGGGATTTGCCATGGGCAAAACGCATCATTCCACAACCTGCGTGTTTTGACGCCAGACCTGAATCGCCTGCGCCGAGTTGGGCACACCAATGCACGGAAAATGATGAAACATGTTCACATCCGCCAAGCGTTCTGCTGCCAGCATACTCCCTCCGTTTCGAGAGAACCTCAGCAAGTTGTGTATCAGATCACCTGAGAGCCGATGCAAAGTCGCGGATCAGGGCCGCATCTTTCACACCCGGCGTGCTTTCGACACCGGATGACACATCCACCTGCCGGGCACCGGTCATCCGGACTGCTTCGGCAACGTTCTGGGGTGTCAGGCCACCGGCCAGCATCCAGGGCCGGCGCCAGTATTTCCGGCCGGCCAACAGCCGCCAGTCAAAGGCCAACCCGTTGCCGCCCGGCAATTCGGATTCTCTGGGCGGTTTCGCATCGATCAGCAGTTGATCGGCCACTTCCGAGTAAAGATCGATGGCCGCCAGATCCTCGGCCTCGGCCACTCCTATGGCTTTCATCACCGGCAAACCAAATCGCTCGCGAATTTCGGAAACCCGTTCGGGCGATTCCTTGCCATGCAGTTGAAGCATATCAAGCGGTACAGTCGAAACGATCCCGTCCAATTCTTCGTCAGTGGCATTCACCACCAAAGCCACCTTGGCAACGCCAACTGGGACCAGATGCGCCAGCCCTGCGGCCCGCGAAACATCCAGATTGCGCGGCGATTTCGGAAAGAAAACAAACCCAACATAGCCTGCCCCGGCTTCGGCCGCAGCACGCACGTGATCGGGTGCGGTCAGACCGCAGATTTTGAACCGAACATCAGACATGGCGATCAGGCTCAGCTCGCCTCATCCAGAAGGGCAAGTACGTCGTCCTTGCCTTCGTTTTGCTTTTTCTTGAGTTTCTTGACTTCGCGCTCAAGCTTGCGCACTTCGGTTTTCTTCACGGTCGCGTCGCGGCGGTGCTTGTGTTCCCGCAGCCATTCCCACAGGAAGCCAATAACCAATCCTGCCGCAACACCCCCCAAAACCACCAGAAACAGCGGCAGTGACGCGCTGAGGTTAAAACCCAGAAGCTCGGCCAGAGCATCGGGCATCAGTTTCAGTTCCACGGACTGAACATTGGCAAGAGACACGGAAATCAGGATGATCCCGAGGGCCGCCAGAAAAGCATATCGAAGGTAACGCATCATGGTGTCAGGCTTTACCGTTCAATCGATCCCTGAGCAACTTGCCAGTTTTGAAAAACGGTACACATTTTTCCTCGACCTGCACCGTTTCGCCCGTGCGCGGGTTGCGCCCAACACGTGCGTCGCGTTTTTTCACGGAAAACGCACCAAAACCCCGCAGTTCGACACGATCACCGCGCGCCATGGCGTCTGTGACTTCTTCGAATACGGTGTTCACGATCCGCTCGACATCACGCTGATAGAGATGTGGGTTTTCGTCAGCGATTTTCTGAATCAATTCTGAACGGATCATGCGTGATACCCTCCCAGGCAGCCGGTGTGACAGGTCTACTGTTTTGACAGTATAGGAAAAAACCCGGAAGGGGGGAACGGATACTCTGAGTTTTGAGGCTTTATTTTGCCACATTCTCACGGGAATTTTCGCCGGACAGGGGGTTTTCCACGTCTAAAGCGTGAACATTACTACGAATAACCCGGCCAACTGGAACATATTGATTCGCAACAAAAACGGCCCCGCGCTGATGCGCGAGGCCGAAAAGCTTGTTTGGGATGCGCCCCGGGCTTAGTCGCCCGACTTCAGCGCTGCACCCAGGATATCGCCCAGCGATGCGCCCGAGTCGGAAGAACCGTACTGTTCCACGGCCTCTTTCTCTTCGGCGATCTCGCGTGCCTTGATCGACAGGCCCAGACGGCGGGTCTTGCTGTCGACGTTGGTGACGCGGACGTCGACCTTGTCACCAACCGAGAAACGCTCGGGGCGCTGTTCGGCACGGTCACGCGACAGGTCCGAACGACGGATGAACGACTTCATGCCTTCGTATTCGACCTCGATGCCGCCATCTTCGATCGCGGTGACTTCGACGGTGATAACCGAGCCACGCTTCACGCCGCCCACGGCTTCGGCGAACTTGTCGCCGCCCAGGGCTTTGATCGACAGCGAGATACGCTCTTTCTCGACGTCCACTTCCGAGACAACCGCCTGAACGACATCGCCTTTGCGGTAGTTCTGGATCGCATCCTCGCCGCGCTCGTCCCAGGACAGGTCGGACAGGTGAACCATGCCGTCGATGTCGCCTTCGAGGCCGATGAACAGACCGAATTCGGTGATGTTCTTGACTTCGCCTTCGACCTCGGTGCCCTCGGGGTGTGTTTCTGCAAACACTTCCCACGGGTTACGCTGAGTCTGCTTCAGGCCCAAAGACACGCGACGCTTGGCGCCGTCGATTTCCAGAACCATGACGTCGACTTCCTGGCTGGTCGAAACGATCTTGCCGGGGTGGACGTTTTTCTTGGTCCAGGACATCTCGGACACGTGCACCAGACCTTCGACACCGGCTTCCAGCTCGACGAATGCGCCGTAGTCGGTGATGTTGGTGACGCGACCCTGATGGACCGAGCCCAGCGGGTACTTGGCAGCAACCAGATCCCACGGATCTTCCTGCAGCTGCTTCATGCCCAGGCTGATGCGGTGGGTCTCTTTGTTGATCTTGATGACCTGAACCTTGATGGTTTCGCCGATCGTCAGGATCTCGGATGGGTGGTTCACACGGCGCCATGCCATGTCGGTGACGTGCAGCAGGCCGTCAACGCCGCCCAGGTCAACAAATGCACCGTATTCGGTGATGTTCTTGACGACACCCTCGACGGTCTGACCTTCGGACAGGTTGCCGATGACTTCGGCACGCTGTTCGGCACGCGATTCTTCCAGTATGGCGCGGCGCGACACAACGATGTTGCCACGGCGGCGGTCCATTTTCAGAATCTGGAACGGCTGCTTCAGACCCATCAGCGGGCCAGCGTCGCGCACGGGGCGCACGTCAACCTGCGAGCCGGGCAGGAACGCAACTGCGCCACCCAGATCGACGGTGAAGCCACCTTTGACGCGGCCAAAGATTGCACCTTCGACGCGCTGGTCGTCGGCATATGCTTTTTCCAGACGGTCCCATGCCTCTTCACGGCGGGCCATCTCGCGCGAGATGACGGCTTCGCCACGGGCGTTTTCTGCGGCGCGCAGGTAAACTTCTACCTCGTCGCCGACAGCGATTTCAGGGGCTTCGCCGGGATTTGCGAATTCTTTCAGATCAACGCGGCCTTCCATTTTGTAGCCTACGTCGATGATGGCTTGGCCGGCTTCAATCGCCAGAACCTTGCCTTTGACAACAGAACCCTCTTCGGGCGTGTCCATTTCGAAGCTTTCATTTAGGAGGGCTTCGAATTCCTCCATGGATGCGTTAGCCATGTGGCGTTGTTTTCCTTTACAATACGTTTTTGCTGGCCGAGCGGTTGTCTCCGCCGGTCTTGTTTCATGATGTCTTCAAGCGTGATCCGGTGCGCCCCTGAGCAAACAAACACAAAGGGCCGAGGTAACCCGGCCCTGCTCAGAAACGTCATCCGGACGTTGACCGCCCGTGTATCGACAGCGCGCGTATAGGCGGATTCCTCGGTATGTGCAAGGGCAAAGCCCATATTTTCAAGGTTTGGCGGCTCTGTGCCCAGGCGCGTTTCCGGTTTTGAAGGTCCAAACCCCCGCATCGCGCCGCAGCATGGCCTGTTCAATTGCGTCCAGTCGCATCAACGCCGCGGAAGGGTTGCGCGCACCTCCGGCCCGGTTCCAGATTTTTTGCGCAGAAACGGGGCTCCACGGCAAGCTTGCCGAGGCCAACCACAGGCGCAGCCCTGACGGCAGAGAGTCGTAAACCTGCATAGGCGCCGCCTGTCGTCTCCGATGTTTGAGGGTGCTCCGCAAGTTCCGACCCTTTGTTTGCCCTTGTTTCTTCTGTTGTCGCAATACGGTCGCCTTTCGCAAAATGTATGTAATTACATTTCATATCAATAAAGCAGACGGAAGCAAAAAAGGCGGGCAATTTGCGCCCCGCCATTCCTGCAAACATTCCCTGCGCGACAGGCAGGAAGCATTCAGAACAGTTGCAGGTCCTTTTTGCCGCTTTGGATTTCAGCAAAGTTCGGCATGTTCTCGATGACAACAGGGGCAGGCGCCGTGCCCGGCATCGCCACTGTCGGCTTCATTGCCGCCGCCATTCCAAAGGCAGGTTGATCAAGTTCCCCCCGGATATCGCGCAACAGTGTTTTGTGATCCGGCATGGACTTAACGATCTTCGCCAGATCCATTTTCGCGTTCTTCATGCCTTGGAACCAGATCGGTTTCTTCAACGGTCGAAGACGATCACGGATGCCTGAACCATAGCCCGTATCATAGACCTGCTTGCCCAACAGAACGGTCTGATAAACGCGGCTGTCAAACAAAGTGGCGAACTCGATATCGTGGTCCATCGGCAGGCGATATTGCCACAGTTCAAGATTTTCAGCCAACCGATCCGGTATCTTCATCTCGGTGCGCGCATCGATCCAGTATTGGTCATCGGTACGGTTGCCCAACCGATAGTGTAAACAGATGAATTCCAGAACCTCGTTATAAAGCTTGTCCATCTGCCGATTGTATCTGTCCCTCAGCGAAGGCTCGATGTCTCGCGTGGGCAGATGCTCGGCGAACCAGCGTATCGCATGATCAATCATGTGGATCGCCGTGCTTTCCAGAGGTTCAATGAACCCGCCGGACAGGCCTATGGCCACGCAATTCTTGACCCAGGCATTGCGCACACGACCGACGCGCATCGGGATCACGCGCGGTGTCAAACCCTTGCCGCTGTCACCCAACCATTCAAGGTATTCGTCCGCTGCCTGATCATCCGTGCGGTGTGCGGACGAATAGACATATCCTGTGCCCACACGGTTAAAGAGCGGCACGCGCCACGTCCAACCTGCGCCCAAAGCAGTGGATCTTGTGGCGCTTTCGATCTTGTCAGGATCCGGATGCTCGATCTGCAACGCCATGGCCCGATCATTGGGCAGGTAGTCAGAGTAATCCAAAAATGGCTCACCAAGTGCCTTGTTGATGATCAGCCCACGAAACCCGGTGCAATCCACGACCATTTCAATATCATGGCGGCCTTTTGCCTCGAGCATGAGATGACTGACATTGCCCTGTTCATCCAGTTCGACCGTTTGCACCTCATCCCGGATATGCTCCACTCCGCGCTTCGTGCAGACCCTGGTCAGCATGCCTGCAAACTTTACGGCATCCAGATGATAGGCATAACCAAACCTTTGCTCGAACTCCGGCTGCCCCAACTGACGCGCGCCCTTACACAGACGGGCCAGATCATCATGCGGCGATATGGATTGCGTGAAATCCCTGTCGCCATTGCCGAAGCGCAGGAAATACTCGGCGGCCTCCAGCCCCTCAAGCATCTGGCCGTGCGCAAAGGGGTTCATGTAGTCGATGCGATTGCCCTTGGCGTCATTGTTCCAATTGCAGAATTTCACACCCAGCTTGAAGGACGCGTTGGTCTCGCGGAAGAAACTCCGCTCGGAAATGCCCGCCTGTCGCAGCGTGACAGGCATGCGCGGAACCGTGGCTTCACCCACCCCAACGGTCGAGATGTTCGGGCTTTCGATCAGGCAGATTTGCGGCCGATCCTTGGGCGCTGACGTGCGGGAAAACACCATATCCAGGATCAGCGCGGTCATCCATCCAGCCGTACCGCCACCCACGATGGTGATTTTGTTCAAACGATTGTTCATGTAGTTTTGTCCCTGTTGGCTTGGGAATTTTTTTGCTACGCCCCTGCTTTTTGCGGGTTGTGTCGCAGCTTTCCCTTTTCGCTGGGAAGAAACTATAACAGCTTTCCTGAAACCATCTAGGGTCTATGACGCACCGGCCTGAAGGCGCGGCCGCGCAACGATGGCCAGTCAGCTGGCGTCACGCCAGTCCCGTATTCACGGTGCAGGTCAGATCTCTTCGCCTTTCTTTAGCAGATCCTCAATCAGCCTACGTTGCAGATCGGTGCTGTCGCCGCCTCCGAACTCTGCCGCGCCACCGGAATACAGGGTGCCATATGTCCTGGCGATGTTCACAGTCTGAGCCAGCCCCGAGATCAGCTGGTCTTTTTCCAACAGGGACAACGGGTGGATAAACGCAGCCCACAAGGTGCCATTGGCGATCGCGTAACGGGCATCCAGCGTGCTGTCGAAATTGGCCTGCATCATTCGGATCAAGTCTTCCTCCGACAGCGCCTCGGCGCTGCGGATCGGGACCATGGCCCGCATCCGATCCGCATTGGTGTCGGTGATGACCAAGACCTGCACCCCTGCAATCGTCAATTGAAACCCGGGACCGCTCGGCTCCGCTTCGGGGTCAAGCGCAAAAAGAATGTTGCCCAGCCGTTCATACGTCATCGGCGGCTCGGCTTCGGGTGGGCTTTGCACGGTCTCTTGCGCGGCAAGGCTTCGGGCAATGAATACAAGAATGAGGGCTAAACGGATCATAATGACACTCCTGCGGGCATTCTTTCAGCATAGGTACGCAAAACCACACTGACCAAACAAAGCTTGGTGAACGCGCCTTCTGGCCATTCAGATACTTGTACGATCTGCAATATCTGTTGGCCCATCTGCGATTACACGTCCAACTTTCATCCCCTAACTATGTTTCACCGGTCGACGATCCGATCGACCCGAACCCAGAACCAAGAGGAAACGTGTAATGAAAACTATCGTCTTCACCGCCCTGGCAACCGCCATCGCCCTGTCCACTCCGGCTTTTGCCGCTGACGAAATCAACGTGTCGAACGGCATCTCGGCCGCAGGTGCCCCGCTTGCGGCACATGGGGTCGATCTGGTTGCGTTGGTCAATGATGGCAATCCGGTCGAAGGCTTCGCCACCCACTCGGCGACCTTTGATGGCGCGTCCTATTATTTCACCACCGCCGCCAACCTCGAGACGTTCGAGGCGAACCCGAAGGCCTACCTGCCGCAGCATGGTGGGTTCTGTTCATTCGGCGTATCGGTCGGCAAGAAGTTCGACGGAGACCCGGATCAATACCTGGTCGCAGATGGAAAACTGTACCTGTTCCTGAATGCCGAAACCCGCGCGGCCTTCCTGAAGGACGTTCCCGCCACCGCAAAAACGGCGGACGAACAGTGGGCAAATATCCAGAGCATCGCCGTAAGCGAGCTGTAAATTCCGCCCCTGCCTGCGACGTCAGCGCGTCGCGGGCAGTTTTGCGCTGATGATTTCAATCGCTTTGGCCAATGCAGCCTCGATACTGAGGTCTGTTGTATCCAGTTGCACTGCATCCTCAGCTGGCTTCATCGGCGCAACGCTGCGCTCTGCGTCGCGCGCATCCCGCTCTTTGACATCTGTCAGAACCTGATCGCGCGTCACGTCAACACCTTTTGCACTGAGTTCCAGAAACCGGCGTTCAGCTCGCACCTCTGGGCTGGCCGTTACAAACAGCTTCACCTCGGCATTGGGACAAATCACCGTCCCGATGTCGCGCCCATCCAAGACCGCCCCGCCTGACCTTCGGGCAAAAGCGCGCTGAAAATCCACCAAGGCGGTGCGAACCTCGGGGATCACCGCCACTTTGGATGCGGCCTGCGCGATTTCAGCCGTGCGCAGATCACCCTGCGCAAGCTCTTCGGCGGTCAGGGCCTGCGCTGCTTCAAGCGCGCCAAACCCTTCAAGAGTACGCCGCCCGACGGCGCGATACAGCAAGCCGGTGTCCAGATGAGCAAACCCGAAATGCGCCGCAACGGCCTTGGAGATCGTGCCCTTGCCCGCAGCCGCAGGCCCGTCAATGGCGACAGCGAAGCTCACCTGCGCTCTACCTTTGCACCAAGCGACGCCATCAACGGCTCAAAAATCGGGAAGGATGTCGCGATCGGGCCACCATCATCCACGCTTACCGGGTTCTGTGCGCCCATCCCCATCACCATGAAGGACATGGCAATGCGGTGATCCAGGAAGCTTTCGCATGTTCCGCCGCCCGAAACCTTGCCGATACCCAACCCTTCGACCGACCACCAGTCGTCACCCTCGTTGACCGTGACGCCGTTGGCGCGCAGACCGCGAGCCATGGCATCGATGCGGTCGCTTTCCTTCACCCGGAGCTCCTTCACTCCGCCCATCATCGTGGTGCCCGTGGCGTTTGCGGCAACCACGGACAAAACGGGATATTCGTCAATCATCGAGGCCGCGCGTTCAGGCGGCACGTCAATACCCTTCATGTCTGGCGAGTATTTCGCGCGCAGATCGGCAACCGGCTCGCCGCCCTCTTCGCGCTCGTTTTCATAGGTCAGGTCGGCGCCCATCTCGCGCAGCGTCGTGAACAGGCCCGCGCGCGTGGGGTTCAGGCCGATACCCGGCACCAGTACGTCCGAACCGGGCGTTATCAGCGCCGCGCAAACCGGGAAGGCCGCGCTGGACGGGTCGCGTGGAACGGCGATGACTTGCGGCTTCAATTCCGGGCGCCCCGTCAGAGTGATGACCCGGCCTTCATCAGTGTCTTCCACCGTAATTTCGGCACCGAAACCGGACAACATCCGCTCGGAATGGTCGCGGGTCGCCTCTTTCTCGATAACCACGGTTTTACCGGGGGCATTCAGCCCCGCCAGCAGAACGGCGGATTTCACCTGGGCCGAGGGCACCGGAACTTCGTACCGGACCGGAGTCGGGTCCGCCGCACCGACGATCGTCATGGGCAGACGCCCCCCCGAACGGCCCACGGCCTGCGCACCAAACAACGCAAGCGGATCCGTTACCCGCGCCATGGGGCGCTTGTTCAGGCTGGCATCGCCGGTAAAGGTTGCCGTAATCGGCGAGGTCGCCATGGCACCCATGATCAGTCGAACTCCGGTGCCGGAATTGCCGCAGTCAATCACCTGATCCGGTTCGGCAAACCCGCCGACGCCCACGCCATGCACGGTCCATTCGCCGCCGCCATGATTTGTGACTTCTGCCCCAAATGCCCGCATTGCCTTTGCGGTGTCCAAGACGTCCTCACCTTCGAGCAACCCCGAGATCCTGGTCTCGCCCACAGCCATCGCGCCAAGGATCAGTGACCGGTGCGAAATCGACTTGTCGCCCGGCACCTCTGCCGTGCCGGTCAGCGGGCCGCAGGGATGCGAAGTCATCGGGATGGGCGTTCCGTGTCCGGACATGGGGGCTCCTTTTGCGCTATCAGTGCTCAAGCCGATTAGCGAATTGGCACCGGTTGGTCCAGCGGCAATCAGTCTTTGCGGCGGAAGGTCAGGTAGTGAGGTGTCCGACCCTCGCGCAGCGCCTTCTGTTCGTATCGCGTGGAAATCCAGTCTTCCCATGGCTCGCGCCAGTCTGCGGGGCGTTCCGCCAACCATTCAAACCCGGCGCGGGGGACTTCCACCAATGTCTGACGCACGTAATCGGGAATGTCAGTTGCAACCCGGAAGATCGCCCCGGGTTTCAGGACCTTTGCCAAGGGTTCAAGATGTTCCGGCGTCACGAAACGGCGACGATGATGCCGGGTTTTGGGCCACGGGTCAGGATACAGAAGGAAGGCGCGCGATATACTGGCCTCTGGCAGCACGTCGAACAGGTCTCGGGCATCGCCGGGATGCACGGCAAGATTATCAACCCCCGCCTGCCGAATTTTGCCCAGCAGCATGGCAACGCCGTTGATATAGGGCTCGGCCCCGATGATGCCGATGTCGGGGTTGCTTTGCGCCTGATGAACCAGGTGTTCGCCGCCGCCAAAGCCGACTTCCAGCCAGACCGGCTTGCCGCCGAACAACGTGTTCAGGTCCAAAGGCCTGCGGTCGGGGTTTGTGTCCCAATCCACCGCACCGGGCGACAAAGCCGCCAGATCTTCGTTCAGATAGGTCTTTTGACTGGGCTTCAGGGTCTTGCCCTTGAAGCGGCCATAGAAGTTTCTGCGCGGGCGTTGTGGGGTCTCGGTGCTCATGGCGGTCGCCATACTGCGCGCCAGAGAACGTTGCAAGGGCGCGCGGGATGCACAAGGAAAAAGCGCGCCCTGAAAGGCGCGCTTTGTATAGTTCAGATCAGACTGCGGATTTCAACGCATCGACCAGATCGGTGCGCTCCCAGCTGAAACCACCATCATCGCTCGGCTGGCGACCAAAGTGGCCGTAAGCAGCTGTGCGCTGATAGATCGGCTTGTTCAGTTGCAGATGCTGGCGAATGCCGCGCGGTGTCAGATCCATGATCTGACCAACTGCTTTTTCTATCGCCGCATCTGCAATCTGACCCGTGCCATGCGTGTCTGCGTAAATCGAAAGCGGCTTCGATACGCCAATGGCATAGCTCAACTGAATAGTACAGCGCTCGGCCATACCTGCGGCTACGACGTTTTTCGCCAGGTAGCGCGCAGCATAGGCCGCCGAACGGTCAACCTTGGTCGGGTCTTTGCCCGAGAAAGCACCGCCACCATGCGGGGCTGCGCCACCATAGGTGTCCACGATGATCTTACGACCGGTCAGACCCGCGTCGCCATCCGGCCCGCCAATAACGAATTTGCCGGTCGGGTTGACGTGCCATTCGGTTTCGGCCGACAGCCAGCCTTCGGGCAGAGTTTCACGGATATAGGGTTCAACGATGGCGCGGATATCATCCGACGTCAGAGCCTCGTCCAGATGCTGCGTCGACAGAACAATCGAGCTGACGCCGACCGGTTTGCCGTCGCGATAAACGACTGACAGCTGCGACTTTGCATCGGGGCCCAAAGCAGGTTCGGTGCCGTTCTTGCGCACTTCTGCCAGTCGCCGCAGGATAGCGTGCGAATACTGGATCGGTGCAGGCATCAGCGCCGGAGTTTCAGTCGTGGCATAACCAAACATGATGCCCTGGTCGCCGGCACCTTCGTCCTTGTCATCCGCTGCATCAACGCCCTGAGCGATATGGGCGGATTGTTCGTGCAGCAGGTTGGTTACTTCGACGGTTTCGTGGTGAAACTTGTCCTGCTCGTAACCGATGTCTTTGACACAGTCGCGGGCGATCTGTTCGATGCGCCCCATGTAGTCGTGCAGCTTGTCTTGATCAGACAGACCTACTTCGCCACCAATCACAACCCGGTTGGTCGTGGCGAAAGTTTCGCAGGCCACACGGGCTTCTGGTTCTTCATTGAGAAATGCATCAAGGACAGCATCCGAGATGCGGTCACAGACCTTGTCGGGATGCCCTTCGGAAACGGATTCCGAAGTAAATGTATAGTTCTGTCGGGACATAAATGCGCTCCATTAGGGGTTTCTCCGCCACGCCAGGAAGCCGTTGTGACAGGTCACAGACGCATACGCTCGCTTAAAGATGGGGTCAATCTCTAATTATTTGCTCAGGCGGCGGATGTTGAACCACGCCAATGCAGCAAGAAACAATAGCAGCCCAAGAACAGGGCTGTCCCCGATGCGGGAATAAACCGTTGGCTGATGTGGCTGCGGCAGGATCGCATCCACGTATCCCGTCTTGCCCAAAGCCAATGAGGCTGTGACCTGACCCAATGGGTCAATCATGGCCGATACGCCGGTATTGGCCGAACGGATCATCGGCAGCCCCTGTTCAATCGCCCTCATCCGGGCCTGTGCCAGATGCTGAAACGGCCCCGAACGCGTTCCGAACCATGCGTCATTGGTGATCTGCAACAGAAACTCCGCCCGGCCCGGCGCCCCGTTCACATCCTGCGGGAACACGACTTCGTAACAGATCAAAGGCAACGCCTTTCCCAATTTGCCAAAGTCCAAAAGATCAGGCCCCGGCCCTGCGCTGAATCCATGCCCCGTCGTGGCCGCCATCCCATAAATCCCAAAACGGCCCATCAACTCGCCAAAAGGCACATATTCCCCAAAAGGGGCCAGATGGTGTTTGTCATACAGACCACCCTGCTGCCCGGCTTCATCCAGATAGACCATCGAGTTGAAGATCCTAGGGCCGTCTCCGCGCTGGATCCCCAAAACCACGGGCGTCCCCTGAGCGGCATCTGCAATGGCCGTCAAATACGGTTGTGCGCTGCCCAGCCAGGCTGGAACTGCGGTCTCGGGCCAGACGATCAGGTCCGGTCTGGGCAAAGCGGCGGAATATTCAATCTGACGGGCAAAGAACAAGGGCGCATATGCCGGGTCCCATTTTTGGTGCTGCGGCGCGTTGGGCTGAACCACACGAACTGTGTGCGGGCCTTTCTGAACCGTTGGCCGCATCGACGCATAGCCAATCGCCAGCACCGCCGCCGCAGCTGTAAATCCCAGTGGACGGACCAATGCCCGCAAGCGTCTTACCTGAACCAATGCCGCCCCAATCGGAAACGCCACGGCAAATGTCAGCGCATTCAAGCCATACGGCCCCACCAGAGACAGCAATTGCGCCACGGGCGTATTCACCCAGATTTGCGCCACTCCGCCCCAGGGGAACCCGGTCAGCACATATCCCCGTGCCAATTCGGCCAGCGACAGCGTAGCGATCAGCAAAACGCCTTGCTGCATAGCGGTCGCGCCAACATGCCGCGCCATTCGAAACGCAACCGCCCAGAACAGAGCGAGCCCGCCGGCCATGAATACCAGCGCAAACGGTGCCATCCAGGCGTGGCGCTCTGCATCCACCTGAAAGGGCTCGATGATCCAGCTGAGCGCATGGGCAAAATAGCCGGTGGCAAAGAACCAGCCGATCCACCCTGCGCGAGCACGGGTTTCACTGGCAAGGAACACCGGAACGATCAAAACCAGGGCAACAACCGTGGCGCCCCAGTACCCATGCGGTGCCTGGCCAAAAGCGCCGACGGCACCCAGTGCGGCGGCGGCAAACAATCTCAACGATAACGGCCAGCCCCGGACAGGCGTCATGCAGCGGCGTCCGGCAGCATGACGCGCAACCGTTTGATGCGTCGCGGGTCGGCTTCGATCACCTCGAATTCCGGTCCTTCCGGATGGATCACGACCTCACCCCGTGCCGGAACACGCCCGGACAGCATGAAAACAAGCCCCCCCAGCGTGTCGATGTCTTCTTCATCCACATCCTCGTGGCTGGTCAGGGATCTGCCGATCTCGGCCTCGAAATCCTCAAGCGGCACACGTGCCTGCACAACGTAACAGCCCGGCTTTTCCTGCACCCAAAGCTGATCTTCGTCTGCGTCGTGTTCGTCCGCGATCTCACCCACGACCTGCTCGATCAAGTCTTCGATCGTCAGCAGCCCGTCGACGCCGCCATACTCATCAATCACCAACGCCATATGGCGACGTTCGGTCTGCATCTTGGTCAGCAGGACACCGATCGGCATCGAAGGCGGCACAAACAAAAGCGTGCGCAACATGGATTTCATGTCAAACTTGTCCGCACCGCCATTGAAACCATGGGTCAGTGCGAAATCCTTGAGGTGAACGAAGCCCAACGGCGTATCCAGCGTTCCTTCATAGACCGGAATTCTGGACAACCCACTGTCCCGGAACACGTCGGCCAGTTCATCCTTGGTGATGGTAGAAGGAACCGCGATGATCTCGGCCGTGGGAATCGCCACGTCTTCGACGCGCATCCTGCGCAGGTTCATCATCCCGTGAGGCCGAACTGCCGCTGCGCTCTGCCCGTTCATCCCCGGGTTTTGCTGAGTCTCCTGACTCGAAAACGCATCGAAAATTCGGGAAATAAACCCGCTTTTCTCTTCTGTATCATTGCCGCTTTCCTGGGGTTGCGCGCTTTGCGCTGCCCTAGAACTGCCGTCTGTTTCGCCCATTACCTTGTTCCAACTGATCGGGTCTCATGACCCACTTTATACCTTATATGGGTTATCTATACCCAACTTGCCAAGTATCTCGACCTCAATCCCTTCCATCAAAGCGGCATCGGGGTCACGAATGTGATCATATCCCAGCAAATGCAACGTTCCGTGAACAAGCAAATGGATGACGTGATCGTCAATGTTCTTGCCTGCCTCTTCCGCCTCACGCGCGCAGGTGTCGAAGGAAATCGCAATATCGCCCAAAGGAATTTCACCGGTGAAATCCGGCCTGGGCGGATGAGGAACTTGCCCGGCTTCGTCCGGGGCCAAATCTTCTGCCGGCCAGCTCAAAACATTGGTGGCGGCTGAATTGCCGCGAAACTCGGCATTCAGTTGCGAAATGCGCGCATCGTCGCATCCCAGAACGCTGATCTCGCAAAGTTCAGGGTCCAGTTCCGCATGGGACAGGACAGCGGATATCGCTTGCCGCGACAAAGCTTCAAGCCCTTGCCACCGGTCGTCTTCGACAGTGAGTTCCAGATTCATCTTATCGCACAAAAGCCCTGTGAATGAGCCTTGCAATCAAGTGGATTCCCGGCCCGCATCCGCCTCATACGCCTCGATGATCGCGGCCACAAGCGGGTGGCGAACCACGTCCTTGGACGTGAAATAGTTGAAACTGATGTTGGGGATCGTTTTCAACAGTCTTTCCGCATCCTGCAACCCGGACTGAACGCCGCGTGGCAAATCCACCTGAGACCTGTCGCCGGTGATTACCATGCGGCTGCCCTCGCCCAAACGGGTCAGGAACATCTTCATTTGCATGGTCGTGGCGTTCTGTGCTTCGTCCAGCACCACAAAAGCATTGGCCAGCGTGCGTCCACGCATGAACGCCAGCGGCGCTATTTCGATTCGCTTTTCCTCGATCAACTTGGCCAGTTGCTTGCCGGGCAGAAAATCATTCAGCGCGTCGTACAGCGGCTGCATGTACGGATCGACCTTGTCTTTCATGTCACCGGGCAGATAGCCCAGTTTTTCACCCGCCTCGACCGCAGGACGGCTGAGGATGATTCGGTCCACATGTCCGCCAATGAACATCGACACGCCCACGGCAACAGCCAGATAGGTCTTACCCGTGCCAGCCGGCCCGATGCCAAATGCAAGCTCATTTTGAAACAGTGACTGCACATAAGCTTTCTGGGCGTCCGTACGCGGTTCAACCAATTTCTTGCGGGTTTTGATCTCGACTGAACCGCCCTTGAACATTTCCAGCTGATCGCCGTCGCGGCTGCCGGTCCCCTGTTCCGAACCACCCATCCGCAGTTCTCGGTCCACGTCCGCGGCCTCGACCTCGCGCCCGCCTTCCAAGCGCGTGTAAAGCGATTGCAGCACCTCAATGGCCTGTTTCTGGGCGTCTTCATCACCCATCACGACAAGCTGGTTGCCGCGGCGTACGATCTGGACGGAAAGCTTGCTTTCGATGTCGGTCAGATTGCGGTCGTATTCGCCGCACAGGTCAATCAACAATCGGTTGTCGGGAAACTCTAAAAACGCCTCGCGTTGGGGCATTTCATCTTGCGGTGGGGTCAGGGCACCGATGGCCAATCCGTTCTCCTGTCTTGGCGGTTCACCCCGAGCGTAGACAACAAATCTCGGTGGGCGCAAGCCACAGTTTCAAAAATAAGCCCCCGGATGACAAAAGCGCCGATCACGGTAAGGGAAAATGCGTGTCAGACGCGCATCAGAAAGTATAGTTCAGCCCGAATCTCAAACCGCCGTATTTCGGTGTGGATTTCGTCGAAAAGCCCGAACCGAATTGAACGTCTTCGGATTTGAACTGGACGTATTCGTATTCGCCGGTGACCGACCAATTGTCGGTCAGCTTGTGTTCGGCACCGATGCTTGCGGTATATCCGCCCCGCCGATCCGATGCTGAAAAGCTCTGCACCGTAGTTCCCGATGTGATGCTGTTGGTCGTTTCAACATCGCCCCACAGGTAACCGACGCTGAAAAAGTAGAGAACCCGACCGTTTCGGCTTGTCAGGCCACTTCGATACCTGAGGGACAAAACGTCAGATATCTCGGCCCCGCCCTCGACGTTCGAACCGCCGATCTGGGTCCGTACACTGTCGTCCAAGGATCCGAAATCATAACTGACTTCAAAACCATAGACGAAATCACGCCCCCACCTGGAAGGCAGAACACCACGCCAACCACCGCGAAAGCCACCATGGGCGCCGGATACTTTCAGGTCACCGATATCAAACAACCCGGCGGGCGTTCTCAGACCAAATCGATCGTCCCTGCCCGAGCCGTAGCCGCCAGTAATCCCCAGATAAAACGCACTGACGTCACGGCTGAATTCCTTGGGGCTGATCACGTCAGGATCGGTTGTCGTGCCCTTCAGGTCTCCGGCAATCGTCGCGCTGGCAAAAAAAGTGACAACCGAGGCCAAAGGCAAGGTTTTCACTAGGCTCAGGGTCCTGAAGCTGTTCAAGATTGGCACTCGTACCTCCATCACTCCGATCTTCGGATCGGCGTATAATCGTTTTTTGACGCAAAAACGGCGCCAGAAAAAACATGGCTCCTCTCGGAGCATAGTTCCAAGCAATAAATCAAGGGTAAATTTTGGAAACAAACACCAACTATGGTGTCTGGACGGCGGAAACCCACCGACTCAGAGCAGTTCACCCGCCAAAGAGTTAGCGCCCGAGTCGGTGATCCGGACCTCTTTCAGATCACCAACGGCAATCTCGGGCCCTTTCACATGCACCGAATGCAGATACTCGGATTTTCCGACCATCTGGCCCGGCAGGCGGCCCGGTTTTTCGAACAAGACACGGACTGTACGACCGACCATACCGTCCTGAATTTCCCTTTGGTGCCGCGTGATAAGGTCCTGAAGGCGCTGCAATCGATCATCCGCCGCAACCGGATCAACCTGAGCCCGTTCGGCCGCTGGTGTTCCCGGGCGTGTGGAATACTTGAAGGAATAGGCGTAGCCGTATTTGACCTCTTTAACCAAATCCATCGTTTCCTGAAAATCCTCTTCGGTTTCTTCTGGGAAGCCGACGATGAAATCCCCCGACATCACAATATCCGGGCGCGCCGCACGAATGCGTTCGATCAGGCGCAGATAGCTTTCTGCCGTGTGGCTGCGGTTCATTCGCTTGAGGATACGGTCCGAGCCCGACTGAACCGGTAGGTGCAGATACGGCATCAGTTTCTCACAGCTGCCATGTGCCTCGATCAGGTCGTCGGCCATGTCATTGGGGTGCGACGTGGTGAACCGGATACGTTCCAGCCCGTCAACCTTGTTCAGTTCCCAGATCAGCCCGGCCAGGGTCATATCTCCGTCGGGGCCGGCCCCGTGATAGGCGTTGACGTTCTGACCCAGCAGCGTGATCTCGCGCACACCGCGTTCAACCAGATCATGGGCTTCGCGGATGATGCGATCCGCAGGGCGGCTGACTTCGGCCCCACGTGTATAAGGCACCACGCAGAAGGCGCAGAACTTGTCGCAACCTTCCTGAACGGTCAAAAACGCCGTCGGGCCGCGTTTGGCTTTGGGACGGTTTTTCAGTTTTTCGAACTTGTCTTCCTCGGGGAAATCGGTGTCCAGTGCCTTTTCGCCCGCACGGGTCTTGGCCTCCATCTCGGGCAGACGGTGATAGCTTTGGGGGCCAACGACCAGATCGACCAGCGGCTGGCGGCGCATGATTTCTTCGCCTTCGGCCTGTGCAACACAGCCTGCCACACCGATTTTCAGGTCAGGCTTTTCGGCTTTCAGACCCTTGAAGCGACCGAGTTCCGAATACACTTTCTCAGCCGCTTTTTCCCGGATGTGACAGGTGTTCAGCAGAATCATGTCGGCATCGTCAGGCGTTTTGGTTTCGACATAGCCCTGCCCGCCCAGCGCCTCGGACATGCGTTCACTGTCATAGACGTTCATCTGACAGCCATAAGTCTTGATAAACAGCTTCTTCGGTTCGGACATGGGACGGGCCTTTGCATTCGCTGGATCGGCGTCATCTATACGCTTCGAACGCCGCTTGCAATGCGGGCGCAATTACCCGAATTTGGCAGGACTTTCCAGCAAGGCCGGACCGAAAAGCACCCGATGACATACGATTCCCTCGACCATTTCCTGAAATCGGGACAGGCCGCACTGGCCAAGGGCCCCGTAGCATTGATTTTTGCCGAGGACGACGTGGAGCTGGCCAGCACGCTGCACCATCATCTGAGGCTGGGCTTCAAATCCGTCATCGTCTTTGCCCCGGACGAGTTTCACCTGGCAGAGGACCTGACCGCCAAGGTGCACCGGGTCAACTTGAAATGTGTTCCCCGGCTGGTCGTGTTCGAAACCATAAACAGGATCATTCAGGCCGCACCCGGCATCTGGATGTACTATTGCTACAACGCCGAATACCTGTTCTTTCCCTGCTGCGAAACGCGCAGCGTGGGCGAGATGCTTGTCTTTCATGGTGAAGAGCGTCGCAATGCGATGCTCAGCTATGTCATTGACCTGTACGCCGAGGATCTGACCGCACATCCCAATGGTGTGGCCCCCGATCAGGCCATGTTCGACAGCGTTGGCTATTATGCCCATACCCGCCACGACCCAAGCGGCCAACCGCTGGACCGTCAGGTGGATCTTTCCGGTGGGTTGCGGTGGCGGTTCGAGGACCACATTCCCTACGAACGTCGCAGGATCGACCGCATCGCATTGTTCAAGGCGCAAAAAGACCTGGTGCTGAGACCCGATCACACCTTTAACGAACCGGAATACAATACCTATTCCTGTCCCTGGCATCACAACCTGACGGCCGCCATTTGTTCCTTCCGTGCCGCGAAGGCGCTGAAATCCAATGCAGGATCAACCTTTGACATCCGAAGCTTTCGCTGGCGCAACTCGGTACCGTTCGAATGGCAGTCCCGCCAGCTGCTGGATCTCGGGTTGATCGAATCAGGTCAGTGGTTCTGAGCCGGCCTAGCGCTGCAACAAAATCGGAAACCAATCCTCGCGCAGGCGCTGTCCCGGCGTCATGTCATGACCGGGAAACGGGGGCGAGGTTCGGCCGGGGCGCTCTACATACCGGGCATCGTCGCCCACCAGCCGCAGTGAAAAGGCGCGGCGACGGCTGTCCGACTGGTTTCCGCGCGCACCGTGCAGCGTGCGATAGTTGAAAGCGACGGCATCGCCGGGCTCCATCTCGAATTCGATGACCTTCATACCTTCGGCATCCGGATCCGGCACGGGGATGTACTGACCTTCATCCGGGAAAAAGCCGTCCTCGGAAACCCATCGGGTCGGCAGAACTTCTTTCTCCCATCGGTGCGACCCGGCAACACACCGCAGCGTCGCCTGCCTGACCGGATCAAGCGGAGACCAGAAGCTGATCGTCTGCTGACCCTCGACGAAATAATATGGACCATCCTGATGCCACGGTGTCGCCATCGACGTACCGGGTTCCTTGACCAGCACGTGATCGTGAAACATCTGAACGCGTTTCGATTGCATCAGATCCGCGGCAACCTCAGCAGCGGGAGACGTCTCGATCACGTCGCGGAACTGTGGAATCCGGGTCCAATTGCAATAATCATCAAAGAAACGACCTGTTTCACCGGCCTTCTTGTTTTCCGAAGCATAGGGACCAGGATCGGCCATATTCGCGGCCACACCATCGCGCAGTTGATCCACGTGATCCGCAAACAGCCCTTTGACCAGTACGACGCCGTCGGCCTGATAAGTGTCGATCATCTGCTGAGAAACAAGAGGGTGTGGCATCGGTAGCTCCTGAAGTTTTTTTGCTTTTGACCGGAAAAATGTATTCTGTTCAAATCATATCTTTCAAAGTTATTATTAATCTCATGTTATATATTTCGTTGCGCCAATATGAATATGTCTGTGCAGTCGGACGTCACGGCAGTTTGTCGGCAACGGCCCAGCATCTCAATGTTTCACAACCGGCCTTGTCTACTGCCCTTACGCGTGTTGAAGCCCATTTGGGGTATCCGCTATTCGTTCGCCGCCGGGGTGCAGCCATGGCACTGACACCTCAGGGGCGTACGTTCATAGACAATGCCGAGGTCTTGCTGAAAAATGCTGCGCGAATCGAAACGTCCGATACCTCTACGCCGGGCACCTCGAGGCTGAGATTTGGCTGCTTTACGGACCTGGCCCCCTTCCTTTTGGCCCCGGCCCTGCAACTTCTCCGCGACACATTCACCGATATCAACCTTACCTATGTGGCCGGGTCCTTCGAAGGGCTGCTGAATGGATTGATGGATGGCCAGATTGACATCGCAATCACATACGACCTGACCATGGATGCGGGGTTCGCCCGTACAAAGCTGTTCGACAGCAGACCGAAGGCCTTGATGCCCCCGGATCATCCGTTGGCGACAACCACAGAAGTCACCCTTGCAGCACTGGAAGGTTATCCGTTGATTCTGTCTTCGGAAGGATTGTCCGCCCAACACATTCTTGGCCTGTTCCGGCAAAACGGGCTGCGCCCTACCGTCGCGCACCGGGCCGCATCCCTTGAGATTCAACGCAGCCTTGCGGCCCATGGTGAGGGAATCGGGATCAGCTATGCCAGCCCACCCAGCAGCTTCAGCTATGACAACAAGCATCTGGTCAGCGTACCGATTGCCAATCCGGACACAGCAGAATCCGTCGTTCTGGCACGGCACGGCACAGGGCCCTCTGACACGGTCATAGAAAAGGCCGAACGTGTTCTGGTGGCCGGGCTGACAGGTGTTTAAGGTCTCTTACTTCTTGCGCAAGCGAATGACGACATCGACAGACGCGATTTCGACACCTTCCGGCGCCTCGGGAAGACGCTGAATGACCAGTTGATCCGACGGCGCATCACTTAACCTTGCGTCGTCTTCCCAATAAAAATGGGGATGATCATGCGTGTTCGTGTCGAAATAGCTTTTCGATCCGTCCACTGTGATTTCTTGCAGCACACCCGCATCGCAAAAAGCGCGCAGAGTGTTGTAGACCGTTGCCAGAGACACCGCATCCCCGTTCGCCTTTGCCGATTCAAAAAGGCTTTCTGCGGTGACATGGCGATGGCGGCCGTCGCCCACCAGAAGCTCGGCCAACGCCACGCGCTGACGCGTCGGTCGCAAGCCGGCATTCACCAGCCAACCTGTTGCGATTTCGCGGCTCTGAGGTGTCATCGATCCGATACCCATTATTGCTGCCTTTATATATAGGGGCGCATCACCGGCAATTACAAATGAAATTCATTCGCAAGATAGGAACCAACACAACATGATGTGGCGCGCCGCTCTTGCAGGACCTTGCAAACGGGTGCTAGACGAGGCCAGATATAAAGACAGACCCCCGGCAGGAAAGGCGGCAGAATGGCCCAGTTCCCAAGCAGTTTTGACAAAGATGATCTGCTGAAATGCGCTCGCGGCGAGTTATTTGGCCCCGGCAACGCACAATTGCCCGCCCCACCGATGCTGATGATGGACCGGATTACCGACATCTCTGCCGATGGCGGCCTGCACGGCAAAGGCCATGTGCTGGCCGAATTCGACATCACACCCGACCTTTGGTTCTTTGAATGCCACTTTCCGGGCAACCCGATCATGCCGGGCTGTCTGGGGCTGGACGGGCTTTGGCAGCTGACCGGTTTCAACCTTGGCTGGCGTGGATGGCAGGGGCGCGGCATGGCCGTCGGCGTCGGCGAAGTAAAGCTGACCGGCATGGTGCGCCCGGACCGCAAGATGCTGACGTATAAAATCGATTTCAAAAAAGCGATTCAAACGCGCCGCCTGACAATGGGTGTGGCGGATGGCATTGTCGAAGCCGATGGCGAAATGATTTATGATGTCAAGGACATGAAGGTCGTTCTATCCGAGGCCTGAGCCCGAACGGTCTGAAACAAGGAGTGCGCACATGCGTCGAGTAGTCGTCACCGGTCTGGGGGTTGTGTCCTCGATCGGGAACAATGCCGAAGAAGTTCTGACCTCGCTCAAAGCAGGTAAATCCGGGATCGTGGCCAGCGAGCAGATGGCGGAACATGGTTTTCGCAGCCAGATCGCGGGTACGCTCAAGATCGACGTGGCCCAGCATGTGGACAAGCGTACATTGCGCTTCATGGGTCCCGGGGCCGCCTATGCACATATCGCCATGAGCCAGGCGATTGCCGATTCCGGTCTGACCGAAGACCAGATCGTCAATCCCCGCACCGGGCTGGTTGCGGGCTCTGGCGGGCCATCGACCAGCGCGATGCTGACAGCGCATCAAACCGTTCTGAGGACGGGCGCGACCAAGCGCATCGGGCCGTTTGCCGTCCCGAAATGCATGTGTTCGACAATCTCGGCAAACCTGGCGACGGCGTTCAAGATCAAGGGCATCAACTACTCGATCACCTCGGCCTGCTCGACCTCGCTGCATTGCATCGGCAACGCGGCCGAACAGATCATGCTGGGCAAGCAGGACGTGATGTTCGCCGGCGGCGGCGAAGAACTGGACTGGACCCTGTCCTGCCTGTTCGACGCGATGGGCGCGATGTCGTCGAAATACAATGACACACCCGACAAGGCCTCGCGCGCGTTCGACGAAAACCGTGATGGTTTCGTGATCTCGGGCGGCGGTGGAATCGTTGTGCTGGAAGAGCTGGACCACGCCCTGGCCCGCGGCGCCAAAATTTATGCTGAAGTTACGGGTTATGCCGCAACTTCAGACGGCCACGACATGGTGGCCCCTTCAGGTGAGGGCGGCGAGCGCGCGATGCGGCTGGCGCTGGACACAGTGCCCGAGGGCCGCAAGGTCGGCTATATCAATGCCCACGGCACCTCGACCCCCGTCGGCGATGTGGGCGAGGTCGAGGCCGTGCGCCGCATCTTTGGCGAAGGCAATGTGCCCCCCATCTCCTCGACCAAGTCGTTGACAGGCCACGCTCAGGGCGCAGCTGGCGCGCTCGAGACGATTTTCTGCCTGCTGATGCTGGACAATGATTTCATTGCGCCATCGATCAATGTCGAAACGCTTGCCGAAGGCATTCAGCCCGGTGAAATTGCAACTCAAGTGGTTGAAAACGCAGGACTGGACAGTGTCATGACCAACAGCTTCGGCTTTGGCGGCACGAACGGGTCCATGGTTCTTTCAAAGTATAACGGGTGAAAGTAATGTCGGATCTTCTCAAAGGTAAACGCGGCCTGATCATGGGCGTGGCCAATGACCGCTCGATTGCGTGGGGCATTGCCAAGGCCATGCACGAGGCTGGCGCCGAACTGGCATTCACCTATCAGGGCGAGGCATTCGGAAAGCGGCTGGAGCCACTGGCTCAGAGCCTGGGCAGCGATTTCATGGTCGATGCGGATGTCACCGACGACGAGTCGCTGGATCGCGCTTTTGGCGAGCTGGCCGAACGTTGGCCCACCATAGATTTCCTGGTCCACGCTATCGCCTATTCGGACAAATCCGAGCTGACAGGTCGGTTCCTGAATACCACACGTGCGAATTTCAAGCATTCGATGGATGTCTCGGCCTATTCCTTCATCGAGGTCGCGCGTCGCGCCTATCCGTTGATGAAAGACAATGGCGGTTCCCTGCTGACCCTGACGTATCAGGGCTCCAACCGGGTTGTGCCCAACTACAACGTGATGGGTGTCGCAAAGGCCGCGCTGGAATCGGCAACGCGCTATCTGGCCAACGATCTTGGCCCCGATGGCATCCGCGTGAACGCGATTTCCCCGGGGCCGATGAGAACCCTCGCCGGTGCAGCCATCGGCGGCGCCCGCAAGACCTACAAATTCTGCGATCAGAATGCACCGATGCGCTCTAACGCCACACTTGAAGCTGTCGGCGGAACGGCTGTGTACCTGACATCAGATGCAGGTGCCTGCACGTCGGGTGAGATCATCCGCGTTGACGGCGGCTTCCACGTTCTGGGCATGCCTCAGCCCGAATCCATGTGACCATATCTTTCCCTGCCGCTGCCCAGATTTCACCATCATTGCGCGGCAGGTAATCGATATGAGCAAACTTGACCAAATCATTGCAAACAATGCACGCGCGACGCAAAGCCGGCGAAAGCCCGGCTTTCTCAGCCAACGGGCCAGGGTGCTATTGCTTACGTTGACTTCACTGTTGCTGGTGTTCGTCTTCTTTACGCAGCCACAGGTGCGGGCCGCGATTCACGCTCTGATAGGGTGATATCCGGGCCGGACATCCGGCCCGAACCATGCCTCAGTTGACTGAAACGACTTCTATCTCGAAAACCAGATCCTGCCCTGCCAGCGGGTGATTTGCATCCAGTGTAACGGTGGCTTCGTTTGAATCCACAACCGTTACAGGCACGGCCTGACCTTCTGGCGTTTGCATCTGCAACTGTGTCCCGGGATCCAGGGGGATGTCGTCTGGAATGCCTTCACGGGGATTTTCCTGACGCATCGCAGGGTTGATCGGGCCGTAGGCGTCCGTGCAGGCAATCTCCACCCGCGTCTTGTCCCCGGTGGACAGACCCGGCATGGCACGGTCCAGCCCCGGGATGATCTGGCCCGACCCGACCACGAATTCCAACGGATCACGCCCGTCCGAGCTGTCAAAGATTTTGCCGTCCAGCAACGTCCCGGTGTAGTGGATGCGAACCGTGTCGCCTTGTTTGATTTCGGTCATCGTGGCCTCCGGCCGTTCCATGGGGTTAAGCGGCCAACCCTATAGGTTGACAAAATGTTGTAAACCCTCGGCCCTTTCACCCCATGCGCCGATGTGCCAACCTGCGCGCAATCAAAGGAGGACCAAATGGCGATCACGACCTGTGTGTTCGACGCCTACGGAACATTGTTCGATGTTGCCGCGGCTGCCCGACAGGCGGCAAACGAGCCGGGTTTCGAAGCCCTGAAAGACAAATGGACCACAGTCGCGGGGCACTGGCGTCTGAAGCAACTGCAATACACATGGCTGCGCGCCGTGGCGGATGCGCATGCGGATTTCTGGGACGTCACTCAGGACGGGCTGGATTGGGCTCTTGAGGCCGCAGGCTTGCAAGGCAACCCGGAACTGCGCCAACGTCTGCTTGATCTCTATTGGGAATTGCAGGCCTATCCCGAAGTTCCGGCCATGCTGAAAGCCCTCAAGGAAGGAGGGCTGCAAACGGCGATCCTGTCCAACGGTTCGCCCCCCATGCTGGACGGAGCCGTGAAATCCGCCGGAATCGGCGATGTATTGGATGATGTGCTGTCTGTCGAAAGCGTCGGCGTCTTCAAACCCCATGCCCGCGTCTATGATCTGGTGCAAGACAGGTTTGGCTGCGCACGCGATGACGTGTTGTTCGTCAGTTCGAACGGCTGGGACGCTGCCGGGGCCAGCGGGTACGGTTTTGTGACCGCATGGGTCAATCGGATTGGAGAACCCATGGATCGCCTTCCCTGGACACCTGCGCATGTGCTGTCCGATCTGACCTCGATTCCCAAACTGGCCGGTCTCTGATGTCAGAATTCATAACAACAGACGGCAGGCGCATCTATTTCGAAGAGACCGGCACGGGTACGCCGCTTTTGTGTCTGGCCGGTCTGACCCGAAACAGCCGCGACTTTTCGTTTTTTGCGCCTCATGCCTCGGATCTGCGCATGATCGCCATGGATTACAGGGGGCGCGGGCGTTCGGAATACGATCCCGATTTCATGAACTACAATATCATCCGCGAATCCCATGACGCGATTGAACTGCTCGATCATCTGGGGATCGCGAAAGCAGCCATTCTGGGCACATCGCGCGGAGGGCTGATCGCCATGGCACTGGCCGCAAACCATCCTGAACGTCTGGCTGCCGTAATTCTGAATGACGTGGGGCCGGTAATCGAGCCGTCGGGCATCGCCAAAATCATGGCCTACGTGGGGGCGCAGCCCACCGCCAAAACCTATGATGAAGCCGCCGCCGCATTGAAACACGTAATGGAGCCACAATTTCCCGGAGTTCCACTGGAAACCTGGCGCAAACAGGCAGAATTTCAGTATGAAATGCAAAAAGATGGGCTGAAACTGCGATATGATCCAGCCCTGCGCAAGGCGCTTCTTGAACAAGCTGCAAGCGGGGCAGCACCTGATCTATGGGTGTTCTTCGAAGCCTTGCGCGACATTCCCACCGGAGTGATCCGGGGCGCGAATTCCGATGTTCTGGGCGCGGACACTCTGTCCGAGATGCGGCATCGGCACCCGGACCTGATCTCGGTCGAGGTACCGGATCGTGGGCATGTTCCATTCCTGAACGAATCCCAATCACTGGACCTGATACAGAAGGTATTGAAGAACGCCGCATGAGCACATTTGAGATGATCGAAGCCGCCGCAGAAAGGCTTAAAGGACACGTTCGCGAAACGCCGATCCTGTCGTCGCCCTTTCTCGATACGCTTGCGGGCCGCCGGATATGGGTCAAACCGGAATGCCTGCAACATACCGGCAGTTTCAAGTTTCGCGGCGCGTGGTCGGCCATTTCGGCGCTGGATGAGGGCATGCGCAAGCGTGGTGTGATCGCTTATTCATCGGGCAACCATGCGCAAGGCGTTGCGATGGCCGCTTCGAAACATGGGATTGCCTCGGTCATTGTCATGCCGTCGGACGCGCCGCAACTCAAGATCGACAACACCCGCGCGCTGGGCGGCGAAGTCGTTTTATACGATCGTGCGAATGAAAAACGGGAGGAAATAGGCGAAGCCATCGCTGCCGAACGTGGTCTGACCCTGATCCGCCCCTATGACGAACCGCAAGTCATCGCGGGGCAAGGCACAACCGGGCTGGAAATCGCCAGGCAGGCGGCGGAACTTGGGGTTTCGCAGGCGGATGTTCTGATCTGTTGCGGCGGCGGAGGCTTGACCTCGGGCATTGCGCTGGCGCTGGAGAAACACGCGCCGAATTTGCGGGCGCGCCCCTGCGAGCCGGAAGGGTTCGACGACGTCAAACGGTCCTTGGCGTCAGGTCGCATTCAAAACAACAATACGGCGTCGGGTAACATATGCGATGCGATCCTGACACCGCAGCCCGGCGATATCACCTTTCCAATCCTTCATCGTCTTTGCGGCCCCGGACTCTCTGTCACCGAAGACGAGGCCTTGCAGGCGATGGCATATGCCTTTCTGCGCCTCAAAATCGTGTTGGAACCCGGCGGCGCCGTAGCCCTGGCCGCGGCCCTTTTCCGGGGCGACGAGATCGAAGGCGACGACGTGATCGTCGTCACATCGGGCGGGAATGTCGATCCGGAAATTTTTGCTAAGGCGTTGGAATTCCTGACCTGACATGGGTGCGAAAGCTGTGCAAATTGCATCAGGACCGCATGACGACAAGGACCTTTGTCATGATGATCGCTGATCTGGGCGACGTGAAACTGAACTATCGCATCGACGGCCCCACGGACGGTGCACCCATTGTGTTTGCCAATTCCCTGGGAACCAACCTGCATCTTTGGGACGCGGTGCTGCCATATCTGCCCGACGGGCTGCGCATCATCCGTTATGACAAGCGTGGGCACGGGCAATCCTCGGTGCCTCCTGCACCCTATTCGATGGGTGCTTTGGTGCGGGATGCCGAGGCGTTGCTGGATCACCTTCAGGTTCGCGATTGCGTTTTTGTCGGCCTGTCCATCGGCGGGATGATCGCGCAGGGGCTGGCGGTCAAACGCATGGACCAGATTCGTGCGCTGGTGCTGTCGAACACCGCTGCCAAGATCGCCACGCCTTCGATCTGGCAAGAGCGTATTCAGGCGGTGCGAAAGGGCGGGATAGAGGCTCTGGCCGATGCCACGATGGAGCGCTGGTTCTCACGTGAATTCCGCCGCGCCCAAAATCACCTGCCCTGGCGCGATATGATGGTCAGCCAACCAGTCGAAGGGTATCTGGGCTGCTGTGCCGCCATTGCCGGTACCGACTTTTATACCCCCACAAGCGGCCTGCGCCTGCCCACGCTTGGGATTGCGGGCTGCGAAGACGGATCGACCCCGCCCGATCTGGTGCGCGAAACGATTGATCTTGTTCCCGGATCCCGATTTCGGCTGATCCGCCGCGCAGGACATTTGCCTTGCGTTGAGAAACCCGCGGAATACGCAGAAATCCTGACCGGATTTCTGACCGAAATCGGACATGTCTGAAGGAGAATGACAATGGCGTCCTTCCTGTTGGTCCACGGCTCCTGCCACGGCGCCTGGTGCTGGCGCGACCTGATCCCTGCTTTGGAAGCCCTGGGCCATTCCGCCCGCGCCATCGACATGCCCAGCCATGGTGCAGACCCCACGCCGATGACCGACGTCACGCTGGACAGTTGCCGCGATGCCATTTTGAACGCCTGTAAACCCGATACGATTGTCGTCGGCCATTCCTGGGCCGGCTTTCCGATCAGCGCAGCGGCCGAGGCCCGCCCGGATGCGATGCGCGCCTTGATTTACCTTTGTGCCTATGTCCCCCGGGATGGCCTTTCGATGGCGGAAATGCGCAGGCGCGGGCCACGGCAAACCATTGCGCACGCAGTGGAAAAATCTGCGGACGGGCTTTCCTATACCGTGTCCGTGGATGCGATCCCACAGCTGTTTTATCACGATTGCCCGGACGACATCCTGCCATACGCATACGCGCGCCTGTGTCCGCAAGCCATCCTCCCACAAGAAACACCGTTGCCTGTCGGTCCGCGCTTTGCCAAGGTCGCCAAGGCCTATATCCGAACAACCGATGACCACACGATACCAACCGAGTACCAGGCAGACATGAGCGCCTGCGTTCCCAAAAACCTTCGTCGTACAATCGACAGCTCGCATTCGCCGTTTTTTTCACATCCGCAGGAATTGGCTGAGCTTCTGTCCGAACTGGCAGGCAAACTCTAGCAACCTGCCGCAACGACATGGGTTGTCGGGCGGAACTGCCCCTTCCCTCATTCGTCGAGCATGACTAGGGTGCCGCTCACAACTCATGTGTTCAGGTTCCATGCGTCTGCCGTTTTTCTTCATCCTCGGCATCGTCATGATCGATGCCATGGGCATTGGTCTTGTGATGCCGATCATGCCGCAACTGATTGTCGAGGTTCAGGGCGGTACCCTGGCCAATGCCGCAATCTGGGGCGGTGTGCTGAGTACGGCGTTTGCCGCGATGCAATTCATCTTCGGACCCATTCTGGGAAACCTGTCCGATGCTTACGGGCGCAGAACGGTATTGCTGGTGTCCTTGTTCGTCATGGCGCTGGACTACGTCGTCATGGCCATGGCGGGCAGTATCTGGCTATTGCTGGTCGGACGTATCGTCGGCGGCATCACGGCGGCCACCCATTCGACAGCGGCGGCTTTCATGGCCGATGTGTCCGACCCAAAAGACAAGGCGGCAAATTTCGGCCTTCTGGGCGCGGCATTTGGCGTGGGGTTCGTTCTGGGTCCGGTGATCGGCGGATTGCTAAGCGAATTTGGAACCCGTGCACCGTTCTGGGCTGCGGCGGCTTTGGCGGCGCTGACCTTCTGCATCGGATATTTCGTGATGCCCGAAACGGTGACCGATGAAAACAGGCGTGCCTTCAACCTGCGACGCGCAAATCCGGTGAACTCGCTTCGCGCCATAGCATCATTGCCCGGCATCCGGCCGATGCTGTGGGGCTACTTCCTGTATTCGGTTTCAATCTATGTCTATCCGGCCATCTGGTCCTATTTCACGACCGAGCGCTTCGGTTGGTCCGCGCAGATGATCGGCCTGTCCCTTGGAATCTATGGTATCGGCATGGCCGTCGTGCAAGGCGGCCTGATCCGCCCGGCCATCCGGCTTTTGGGCGAGCGGGCAACAATCATCTATGGCATGATCTTTGAAATCATAAGTTTCGCCATTCTGGCTTTTCTGACCAACGGCCTGATCGCACTGCTTCTCATTCCGATTTCCGCCATAGGGGCGGTCATCACGCCCGCCCTTCAGGCAATGATGTCACGGGCCACACCAGATTCGCAGCAAGGTGAGTTGCAAGGTGTCCTGACTGCGTTGCATGCGCTTTCCATGGTGATCTCACCTTTGGTGATGACCGGCGTATTCGCGCAGTTCATTCGACCTGACACCCCGCTCTACCTGCCCGGCGCCCCTTTTCTGCTGGCACTCTTGTTGATGCTGGCAGGGTTCCTTCTGTTCAGACGGTCCAGGCCTGTCGTAGCGTAACAACGACACGCAAATGGCGGTTTCTGCCTTGCGAGCCGCCTTTTCCCGCGCCACCGTGAACCCAACGGGAGTGAGGGAAAACATGCAAAAAATCAAAGCCGCAGTCTGCCGGGCATTTGGCGAGCCACTGGTGATCGAAGACGTTCATCTGGCCCCCCCCGGCACGGGCGAGGTCGAGGTGACGCTGGATGCCGTGGCCATCTGCCATTCGGACATTTCATATGCAGACGGCGCATGGGGAGGGTTCCTGCCAGCCGTTTACGGGCACGAAGCCGCAGGCGTGATCAGCGCGGTCGGAGAGGCAGCGGGAGGTTTCAAGGTCGGCGACCCTGTGGTGGTCACCCTGATCCGCGCCTGCGGGTCTTGCCCTGCCTGCGCAGGCGGGCAACCGACAATTTGCGAAACACCCTACGACACTGTCAAAGGTCCATTGAAAACAGGCGATGGCGGCCCGCTCGAACAGGCGATGGCATGCGGGGCCTTTGCTGAAAAGGTCGTGGTAAGCCACCGCCAGATCGTCAAAATCCCGGATGACCTGCCCAAGGAACTGGCCAGCCTGCTGTCCTGCGGCGTGATCACCGGGGTCGGCGCTGCGGTGAATGCGGCGGGCGTGCGCCCCGGTCAGGACGTGGTGGTCATTGGGGCGGGCGGTGTCGGCCTGAACGCAATTCAAGGCGCGCGGATTGCAGGCGCGCGGCGGATCGTGGCCGTGGACATGACCGAAGAAAAGCTTGAGATCGCCAAAGAGTTCGGCGCAACCCATGGCGTCCTGGCCAGCTTGGATCAACCATGGAAAGCCGCATACAGGGCGCTGGGGGGGCGCGGTGCCGATGCCGTTCTGATCACTGTCGGCGCGATCCCCGCTTATGATCAGGCTCCGCGCTATCTTGGGCGCGGCGGCAAGGCGATCATGATCGGGATGCCACATTCCGGTGACATGGCCAGCTATGAACCCGTTGTATTGGCAGCCCTGGGTCAGGGTGTCGTCGGGTCGAAAATGGGCGACGTGGTCATTCAGCGCGACATACCCTGGATGGTGGACCTGTATAAACAGGGGCGGCTGAAACTGGACGAGCTGATCTCGGGCCGCTGGTCTCTGGATCAGATCAACGAGGCCATCGCCGACACCAAAACCGGATCGGCCAAGCGAAATGTGATCCTGTTCGACAGGACCTGACCCACCGAAAGGAATTGGGATGAAACTTCAGGATCTCGACGTCATCGTCACCGCCCTGCCCGCTCCGGGCTGGGGGGGGCGATACTGGATACTTGTCAAAGTGACGACCGATACCGGCATCACGGGCTGGGGTGAATGTTATGCCTCGTCCGTGGGCCCCGAAGTGATGCGTCATGTCATTCAGGATGTGTTCGACCGGCATATGTTGGGAGAAAACCCCGAAAACATTGAACTCATGTTCCGCCGCGCCTATTCCAGCGGCTTTACGCAGCGCCCGGACCTGACGGTGATGGGCGCATTCTCGGGGTTGGAAATCGCCTGCTGGGACATTCTGGGCAAAGATCGCGACAGACCGGTGCATGCGCTGCTGGGCGGCAGGATGAATGACCGGATCCGGGCCTATACTTACCTGTACCCCCTGCCCCAGCACAATCTGAACGACTTCTGGACCTCTGCCGAACAGGCCGGTGAAACGGCGGCGGAAATGGTAAACCGTGGCTACACCGCCGTGAAATTCGACCCGGCCGGCCCCTATACGATCCGCGGCGGCCACATGCCCGCAATGAGCGACATTTCCATGTCCGTCGCCTTCTGCAAGGCGATCCGCGAGGCCGTGGGGGACAGGGCCGATCTGCTGTTCGGTACCCATGGCCAGTTCAACACAGCCGGTGCAATTCGGCTGGGGCAGGCGTTGGAACCATACCAACCTCTGTGGTTCGAAGAACCTACACCGCCGGACAATATCGAGGACATGGCCCGCGTCGCGCGCAATGTACGCATTCCGGTTGCAACCGGAGAACGGATGACCACAAAGGCCGAATTCGGAGCGGTCCTGCGCGCCGGAGCCGCCGAAATCCTGCAACCGGCCCTGGGACGCGCAGGTGGAATCTGGGAGATGAAGAAAGTCGCCGCCATGGCCGAGATCTTCAACGCGCAGATGGCACCGCACCTCTATGCCGGCCCGGTGGAATGGGCCGCCAATATTCAACTGGCGGCTTCCATTCCCAACCTGCTGCTTCTGGAAAGCATCGAAACACCGTTCCACGATCAACTGATCAAGGGCTCGATCCGGGTCGAGAATGGCTTCGTCGCAGCCCCGGATGCTCCGGGCCTTGGGATCGATGTCGATGAAGATCTGGCCCGCGCGCACCCATATGACGGCGACGGTTTGCATCTGCAAATGCAGGAGGACCCATGCAATTACGTTGAAGGCAACGCTTTTCAAGGGGGCGCCCCGGCAACCGAGGGGTGACAATGCCAGTGGCCTTAATGCATATTGGCATCACAAACGCGATACGACGGTCAGAAAGTGGCACTTAACGAAACCGAAGCTCAGGCACACACAACAGACGCTCTGCCGGACATGAAAGACAATGCTGCACGCGCGGCTGCATTTCTCAAAACACTGGCACATGAAGGGCGCCTGATGATCCTGTGCCATCTTGGTGGTGGTGAAAAATCCGTCGGCCAACTTGAAGAGCTGCTTCAGCTGCGGCAGGCCGCAGTCAGCCAGATGCTGGCGCGTCTGCGCGAGGAAGAGTTGGTCTCGACGCGCCGGGAAGGCAAAACGGTCTATTATTCATTGCGCGACGGAGCCACGGAACAAGTGATCCGCCTGCTTTATGATTTGTTCTGCAACACGGACTGCTGATCTCTAATTGGACACATAGCCGGCGATAACCTGCAACAGCTTGAATGCGGTCGCCGCATCGTTTTCCACAACGGCAAGAAATTCTTCTTCACCGATCCGCAAGCAGGAAAGCGGGGTTTCCGCCACCATGCTCAGCGCACGAGGTTCTTTTCTGATCAGGCCCAGCTCTCCGACCAAAGCACCAGGCCCGACCTTGGTGATCAATTGGTCAGGCCCCTGTTCTTGCGGCAGGTACAGACCTGCTTCGCCCTCCAGCACCACATAGGCACCGTCGGTGGGCTGGTCATCTTTCAAGAACACCACCTGCCCCGGCACGGCCTCAAACCAGCGCGCACCAAAGGCCAGCAGGCGCAGCTGACGCCGGTCCAGACCCGAAAACAAGGGGGTTTGTTCCAGAGCGCGTAGTTTCCGCGTCAAATCCGCCGATGCTGCACTGTCTTCCTCCACCGCCACAGGCCCTCCGTCCGAGACCACACGACCTTGCCGGATTTCCACATACATGTCGAATGCACCGGGATTTTCGAACTGATCATTCAGATAGACAACGGTGGTGTCCGGCAGCAGTTCACGGAGCCGTTTATAGACCGCCACCTGCGTTTTCATGTCATAGCTAGCCAGCGCGTTTTCCAAAATCAGGATGTCAGGTTTCTTGATCGTCGCACGGGTAAAGGCCAAGGGTTCGGCAAACACCGCCGGAAGATTCTGACCGCCCAAAGCGACCTGCACATCATAGATCAGCTCTGTGACCAATGGGCGCGCGCCGTTTTCAGCCAACACATCGACTATCACCTTGCGGGCTTCATCCGAACGGGAACCGCCAATCTGGCTGACTTTTCCGAACAGCGCATTCTCCATGACCGTCAATCCGGGCGCAAAGACGTTCGGATCCAATGGAACGAAGACATCTTGCAAACGCTCCATCAGTTTCTCGGAATGGCTGTGCCGGAGTTCAAGGATGCGATCCTTCAGTTCGTCCGTGAACGCAGGTCCGATCTGTTCGGCAGAGATCACAAATGGCACCGCCAACATGTTGGCAAGCTGTTCGTCATCCAGCCCGTCCGAACCTTCTTTGCGGGTCTGGTCCACCAGATCCACCGCAATTTCATAGGTTCTTGCATCAAGACCAAGCTTTTGGAACAACGGGTGGTCGGTTCCATCCATCCCGAAGATCTGGCGCAGCATGTCGATCACGTCGCGGGTCAACGCGATCAATGTCTCGTCCAGCCCCAGTTCACGCAACTGTCCGAGAAAGACCTTTTGTTGCGCAAGCAAAGCTTGTGTCACAGGAACACGTGGCGTTGCGAAAAGCAGATTTTCAGCCACAGGCAGGGCCGCGTTATAGGTGTTCCGGTCAAAGACAAGCGCCTGTTGTTCCAGCCCGGCATCCCGAACCGCCTTCTGCACGACCGGGCGCAGCTCGATCAGTTTCTTTGCCAGTTCACAATGCTCGGCCGCATCGAAACTTTGTTCGGCGCCCCGTTGGAACAGCGCTGCGCCAAACCCCATTCCATCAATCAACTGCAACCACCAGGCACGCAGTTCCGCGGCGTCCTGAAAGCCGGCCAGAGTTGGGTCCAGCCAGTCCGCCCTGAAAGGGTCGGCACTGTTTCCCGCCCTCAGAGTTTCGAGAAAATCCGGATCGTCCGGCGGGTCAGTCAGCGGTTTGAACCGCATCGGCATCATCACGTTGTCGCCCAGCGTGCCCTGAAACATGACAGGGCGTGATGTGACATACCCGATACGTGCGGCGACAACCGCCTGATGCACCTCGGCCAGTTTCTGATCCCCGATCCGAACCTGGCCAGCACTGGGACGTATTTCCCGTGTCAGCAATTCGCCGATAGCGCGTCGATCTTCCTCGCTGGGTGCGGCGATCCCAATTGTCTTTCCGGCAGGAAAACTGAGGTCCAGATCATCAAGCACCTGATTGCCATCCATGTCACGCACCGAAACGTGGTCCAGCACGATGTCGCCGTTCAGGTGCGGCCACTCGGAAGGTTCACCTTCGAACAAGGTTTCATCATGCATTCCGGCCGGGGCAAAACGGTCAATGACCACATCCCAGCGCAGCGACATGTCTTGGGTCTGGTTGTAATAGGTCAGCAGCTCCTTCCAGGGAGAGCTGAGATCCTTGTACGCAGCCAATGCGGCAACCAGCGCCCCCAGCGAAACCGAGCCCTGAAGCACCAACAGACCGCCAACCAGATAGAACATGAACGGTGTAAGCTGCGAGATGAAGTTGTTCAGGAATTTCATGAAAAACTTCTTTTGATAGATATCGAAACGGATGCCGAACAGGCGGCCCAATTGCTCCGAGATCATCGACCGGCGATAACGCCAGCCGCCATTGGTCCGCAGGGTGGACGCGCCCGCCGCGTTCTCGCCGATCTGCGCCGCCAGAACCCGAACCTCCTGAATGCGTTTTTTGTTCAGCAGGTTGATCTGGCGTTGCAGCTTGGGGATCAACCAGGCCTGCAAGGGTATCAGCGCCACGGCGGCCAGCCCGAACCAGACGCTTTGCAGGAACAGGAAGGAAAGTATGGTGATCATTTGCCCGGCCTGAAGTACCGGCTGGCTGATCGCGTCGCCCATCAGGCCGCCCATCGGCTCGCTTTCGGCGGTAATCATTGACACCATTTCACCCTGGCTGACACGCTCGAAATAGGGTTGAGGAAAGCGCAGCGCCCGGCTGATCAACTGATAGCGAAAGCGCCGCAGCATCCGTTCGCTCAGCACACCTTTCATGGTGTTGATGCGCATTTTCATCAGGCCGTGGCACAGCACGGCCACCAGAAAGGCAAAGCAAAGAACAATCAGAAAATTGGTCTGCGACATGGAATAACCCCAGACCGTCACCTCTGAGGTGGACGAACCGATCGCGTCATTGATTATTCGTTTTGGCAACTCAAGTGTGAGGTACAGCAAAGGAAACAGTGTCGCCGTCACGGCCAGCAAGATCAGCTGTTCGCGCTTGGAGTATTTCCAGATAAAGCGGAAAATTGTGCGTTCTATGGAACCTGCCCCTGCTGCTGACCGTCGACGTGAATTAAACGTAATGCATGCAATTTCAACAGCATGAATCAAATGTCATCCAGACAGGATAAGCAAATTTTTCCCTTTTGGAAAATTTCTTGACCGAATGTGAACTAGTTCATTTACGCGTGCCCGTTTTATTGCCTAATGTTGGCGGCAGAACGATATCGGGAGGGTTCTTTTGACTGCCAGTATTGGCGCAGTGTTTCTTATGCTTTGTCTTTTGCTGATCAAGCATATGTTCGCTGACTACTACCTCCAGACACCGAAGATGCTTTCCGGTCGGGGTGAGTATTTTCACTTGGGACGCGCGCAACATGCCGCTGTGCATGTTGTGGGCTCTGTCGTCGTTTTTTTGGTGTTCGGCGCGCCGTTGTCTTTTATTTTGATTATCGCGGCGCTGGAATGGTTCATCCATTTCAATATCGATTACATTAAGGCCAGCTATTCAGACAAAAAACGACTTGAGCCAACGCAACCCGCGTTTTGGCGCGCCGCCGGTTTGGATCAGTTGATGCACAACCTGACTTATGTGGCGATGGTTTGGGCCTGGGTTACCTTCGCCGCCGCCTGACGGTGCCAGCTCACATTTTCCGATACGGCAAGCCGATAGGCCCTAAGCCACATCCGATCTAATGCGTCAATCGCAGCAGGGTCGAACCGGTGTTCAACTTCCCAATACCGACCCGAGGCAACATAATATCCAAGATCATCTTCAATTCGCTGCACACTGTGCATGGCTGCAATATCGGGAAGCGGTGCGGCGGTCAGGTCAGATATGTTGACGGATGGAAATACCAGCCGGCTTTGCGCGCTGGACAACCGCACGGCTCTGCACCCCTGAGCGGCTGCGTAAAGCCCCAGTCGTGCGGCCTTGGCTTCAAGCGAACGCAGTGTCACGTCCTCTCGCAAAGGGTCCGCCGTGCCGTTTCCGTAAAAATGTGTTCGCCCCGATCCTGAATACATCATGTCGCAGCCGGAAAAAGCCAGAACATCCGGCTTCAGGGCTGACAAAGCCCAATAGCCTGCCGTGAAAGCCATCGTTCCGCCAGCATAGACGAACCCGCCATAGTCATTCTGTCTTGGGACATATTCGTCGGCAGTGACTATGTGTTGAGTACCAAGAACATTTTCAGGGCGGCGCTCTGCCGGGAAGTCTTCGGGATGGATCAGGTAATCCCAGTCTTCTCGGATGCGCCACGCGTTGTTAATGGCGACGATATGCGTGAAAGGCGCGCGCGACCATGCCCGCGCCTCCAGCGTCGATGGGGCGCTGCCAAGGATCAATACGGTGGTCTTTCGGTCGGTCATGTCAGGGTCGGGCTTGTTGACAGCCACACACGACATAGACCGTTTGCGAAACGCGACTAGCCCAGAACCGAGAAACTGCTTTCCTCATTGATCGGGCGCTTGCGCGAGTAGAAGCCCACGTCGATTGTCCGCTTGATGTATGGCAATTCGAACTGCAACGGTTTCGCGTCGTGATCGGCGCCACCTTCACAGTAGTCGATCAGTGCCGCCATCATCTTGCCCGCAATCGGCGCGTTCTTGTACTGGTTTCCGCTTGACCCACAGGCCATGTAGAACCCCGGCAGGCTGGATTTGTCATAGATCGGAATCCAGTCGGTAGACGCATCATACAGGTCAACCACGCCCCGCGTTTTTGATGGAATACCAAGACTGGGCACACGCTGTGCATATCGCATGGCCTGCGTGGTCCATTGATCGGTGAATTCACGATTGTAGTTCACATCGTCCTCGCACCACTGATGCGGATCACATTCCGGATCCTCAGATCCGACAAGGATGTGATTGCCGTGTTCCGGCCGGCAATAGCAGGCAATGTCACTGTCCGAAACGATGGTTCCGTCGTGTTCAAAATCGAACCCTTCAGGGGCTGGAACGTGCACGACCTCTTGCCGCAAGGGCCGGGTTTTGATGGTCATATCGTCCAGAACGCCGGCCATCTTGTTGATGATCGACGAACCAGGTCCTGCCACATTGACCACAACCTTCGCATGGATTTCCTCACCCGAGGCCAGCTTGACGCCGGAAACGCGCCCGCCCTCGGTCAGGATTTCCGTGACTTCAGCGCCGATACGCACCTCTGCCCCATGCAGCTTCGCGGCATCCATCAGGTTCTGAGCCGACAGGGCCGGGTCGGTGACATAGCCCGCCTGAGGCCAGTACACCCCGCCCGTCATTTTGCGCCCGTTGGGCTGACCGAATTCAGGATCGTCCATACGGCGCGCGGGGGCAAAGCTGTCCAGCGAATAGACCGGCAAGCGTTCCAGCACTTTTTCATCTGACCATTCTTCGAACGGGCAATTCAGCTCGGACGAATTGCGCATGTGCTTTTCCAGCATCCCGTTCGCCTCGGTTTTCATGACCAGACAGCCGGTTTCGCGGAACTGCGCAAGGTTGGCGTCTTCCGGCAAGCCAAGATACTCGGCCCAGTCGCGCCAGTAGTGGTAGCCTTCCCAGGCAAACGCGGTTCCATCGAATGTGGAATAATGCATCCGGATAATTGCGCAGGACCCCGCGGTAGAACCGTGCCCGACCTGAGAATTCCGGTCCAATGACAGGGTTTTCCATCCCGCCTTGGACATCTCGAACGCAATGGCCGCGCCGATCACGCCAGTTCCGATGATGATTGCGTCTGGGTGGCTCATGACTGGTTTCCTTTCCAAAAGCGCAGGGAATAGGCGCTGAATTCTTCGACTTCCTCGGGTTTCGGCCTGATACCTGTGAAGGCGTAGAGGTAATGCGGCACCATCGACAGCCGCATCTCGATAGGTTCGTTCAATTGCGCCAGATCATAACCGATCTGCATGTAATACAGCACGCGCGCCCGGGTTTCGGCTTCGATCTCGGAATAGCCGTAGCGGGCGAACATGGCGTGCAGCGCTTCCAGCCTGCGGGCGTCCGACTGGTCCAGCATACGCCGCACCTTGCCTGATTTTCGCGCCCAGTCACGTACCGCAAAATCCAGCGCAGTATCGAACAAATCGGTGTTCACTACACATCGATGAACGTTGCAGACGGCCGCCGTTATCGTCTCGGCCGGTGCTTCGGCCTGCGCGACCAAGGCGGCTGTGTTGGTGGCCTGCCAGCGCGCCAGCAATGCATCCAGCAGCTCTTGCCGGGATTTGAAGTACCAATAGAACGACGACCGCGATACTGCCATCCGTTCGGCCAGATTCAGGACCTTGATCTGGTCCACCCCGTCCGAAATCAGCACATCCATCGCCACGTTCAGCCAGTCGTCACGCGTGACCTTGATGTTGCCGACCAATGGTTCGGCCTCGGGGTCATCGCGATGAAGGATCGGTTTCGGGCTCATTCAACTCTCCGGTGGGGCGCCGCCCTCGGCGGTACGACGGGCAATGAAGTCCTGTAAATCACCCGTCCGATCATTGTCGACAGCCGGAGCCTGGAAGTCGTTCAGAATGCCTTTCCAAACATCCGTTGCCCGATGGTTTGCGTCCACCGAACCACGCTCAGACCAGGTGCCGAAATTGGCGTAGTCATGGACATGCGGTTGATAGAACTCAGTATTATAGCGCTCCATCGTCTGGCTTGATGCAAAGAAGTGGCCACTGGGCTCAACCTCACTCAATGCAGTTTCAAACCCGATCTCGGACGGCCCCGCCTGCGCACCTGCGCACAGTTCGGCGACCATGTTCAGCACTTCCGCGTCGCAGACCAGCTTTTCGAAGGAAACCGTCAACCCGCCTTCCAACCAGCCTGCAGAGTGGATGATCACCGTTGCCCCGGCCATAAGGCATCCCCACAGGCCAAACTGGTTCTCGTTTGCGGCTTGTACATCGTTGATGTTTGACGCCGATCCGGCAGCCGACCGCCAGGGCAAACCAAGATGCCGCGCCAGTTGGCCCGCAGCCAGTGATGCCTGAAAGTGCGACGGCGTCCCAAAGGCGGGCGCGCCGGATTTCATGTCCACGTTACTGGTGAACGTGCCATAACAAACCGGAGCGCCCGGTCTGGCCAGCTGCGTCAAGGTCAGCGCGGCAAGGGCCTCGGCATGAGACAAGGTGATTGCCCCGGCCACGGTGATCGGCGCCATCGCCCCCATCAGGGTAAAGGGTGTGATGATCGACATTTGACCGTGGCGGGCGAAGTCGATCAGACCTTGCGCCATGGGGATGTCCAATGTGCGTGGGCTGTTGGTGTTGATGATCGTGTAACAATGCGCATTGCCTCGGAATTCATCATCCGAAAGACCGCGGGCCGTGCTCAGCATCTCAAAGCAGTCCATCACCTGCGGGGTTCCACGCGAAAAGAAGAACGGAAACTTGTCCGTCAGTTCCATCTGCGCCCGCGTCGTGAAGTAATGACGCAGATGGGTCGGCACATCCTGCGGCTCGACCTGTGGCGAAATCATCTGGAACACGTCGAAATGATGCGTGAGCTTCAGAAACTCCAGATAATCCTGACCCGTCGCCGGGCGCCGACCACGCTCAAGGTCGGTTGCGTTCGGCGCGCCGGCTCCGGGTTGAAACACCAGCGAGCCCAGTTCGAGAGTAAAATCGCGACGCCGCGAGCCGGCGCGACAGGCGATGGATTTGGGCGCTGACGCGACCGCGGCTTCAACCATCTCGCGCCCGATAAACACCATCTCAGTGTCTTCATCCACCCGCGCGCCGCCCTGTTTGAACAGTTTCCGCGCCTCGGGAAGCAGGGTCTTTACCCCCAACTCTTCCAGTGTCCGCAAGGCGGTGTCATGCATATCCGCGATTTGATCGGCCGGGAACACTTCCATCTGTGGGAAAGGGTTCCTGAGCTGGCGATAGTTCACATCGCGACCGGGCTGCGGGGCGGCTTCAGCCCCCCGCCCCCGCCGTCGGCGCCCGCGCTCTGCAACAGTCATGATCAGCCTCGCATCGCTTTGCCTTCGGGGTCATAAGGCGACGGCGCGATCACACGCGCCGGACGTTCAACGCCCACCACGTGGACGGACAGTTCCGTACCCGGTTCCGCCTTGTCCCGATCGATCAGGGCCATCGCCAGTGACTTGCCGGTATAGTGCCCGTAGCCGCCCGAGGTTACGAACCCGACGCGTTCGCCATTGGCCCAGACCGGTTCGTATCCGCTGGCATCTGCGTCCAGAGCATCAATTTCAAGTGTCGCTTGAACTTGCGCGGGGCCTTTGCCGTCACGTTCGGCAAGCGTGCCCGCCTTTCCAACAAAGTCCTTGTCCCAGTCGATCCAGCGATCCATTCCGGTCATGCCCGGTGTATAGGCCTGCGTGAATTCCGCCGACCAGATGCCAAAGCTTTTTTCAAGCCGCGTGGACAGCATCGCATTGAACCCGCATTCGCGGATGCCTTCTTTGGCCCCCGCTTCCAGCAGGATGCGGCGCAGCTTGATGTGGTCGCCATAGCGGCAGTTGATCTCGTACCCCTTTTCTCCGGTCACCGACATGCGGGCGACGCGGGCGCGCACGAGGCCGATATCGAAATCGCCGCACCCCATGAACTTCAAGCCCGAGATATCCTGTTCCGCCAGCTTTTCGACAACCGCCTGTGACTTCGGCCCGACCACGGCAAAGCCACAGTATTCCTCGCCCAGATCACGGATATTGACGCCATCCATCATGTGATCGTCGAACCAGCGCATATGCCAGGCCCGCAGGTAGTAACTGCCCATGATCCACCACGTCCCGTCGCCCCAGTTTAGCACCGTCAGATCGCCCTTCAGCCGACCATCCTCACCCAACATCGGGGCCAGTTTCGCACGACCCGGTGCGGGCAGTTTCGAGGCCATGACATTGTCAAGCCAGGCTTCTGCGTTCGGACCGGAAACCTCGAACCGCGAAAAGCCCGAAATATCCAGTAAGCCCGCCCCTTCGCGGATCACCTTGCATTCCTCGGCCACGATATCATGCGCGTTCGAACGCTTGAGCGTCGGGGTTTCCTCGAACCCTTTCGGCGCAAAATAAAGCGGTACTTCAAGATCCCAGCTGACGCCCCATTTGCACCCTGCCTCGGTCATCGCATCATGCGCCGGTGCCATTTTCAGCGGACGACCGGCGGGCAGTTGCTCGTTCGGATAGGTCATCACGAAGCGGCGGGAATAGAACTGCCCCGTCGTCTCGCGGATATAGCGTTTGTTCTGGGCAAAGTCGCCATAGCGCGCCACGTCCATCGGCCAGGCGTCGGCCTCGGGCTCGCCATGGATCATCCATTCGGCCAGCGTCTTGCCGACACCGCCGCCTTGCAGGAACCCGGCCATCACCGCGCAGGCGGTCCAATAGCCGCGCTTGCCCGGCACCGGACCGACCAGAGGGTTGCCGTCGGGCGAGAAGGTGAACGCGCCGTTCACCCATGTCTTGATGCCCACGTTCTGGATCGCCGGATAGCGTTCGAACCCCAGCATCAGCTCGTTTTCGATGCGGTCCAGCTGCTCCTGGAACAGCTCTTCGCCATAGTTCCACGGCGCGCCGTCCATGGCCCAGTGTTCGTGATCGACCTCGTAGATTCCGACCAGAACACCCTTCTGGTCCTGCCGCATATAGGTGAAACCCTCAAGATCCACGGTCATCGGCATCTCGAAATCGGCCGCCGCGACCTCGGGCACTGTGTCGGTGATCAGATAGTGGTGCTTCAGCGGCGAGACCGGCAGTTCGACCCCAGCCATGCGCCCCACCTGCTTGGCCCACAAACCGGCGGCGTTGACCACATGTTCGCAGGTGATCGTGCCCCTGTCGGTCACCACCTGCCAGCCATCCGCCGTCTGGATCAGTTCCTCGACCTTTGTTTCCTCGTAGTATTCCGCCCCGCGCTTTTTCGCGGCGGTGGCATAGGCCTGCACGGTGCCTGTGGTGTCGATATAGCCTTCGCGGTCGGCCCACATCGCGCCCAAGATGCCGTCGGTGGACATGATCGGGCAGCGTTTCTGCGCCTCTTGCGGGCTCAGCAACTCGCAATCGTCGATGCCGATGGACTGGAAGATGCGGTAATTGGCCTGCAACCACTCCCACCGTTCGGGGGTTCCGGCCAGCGTCAGACCACCGGTCATGTGCAGGCCGATATTCTGGCCTGATTCCTTCTCGATCTCGCTGAGCAGATCAATGGTATAGGCCTGCAAAGACGCCATGTTTGGATCGGCGTTCAAAGCATGAATGCCGCCCGCCGCGTGCCAGGACGACCCAGACGCCAGCCGCCGCCGCTCTAACATGACCACATCCGACCAGCCAAACTTGGCCAGATGATACAGAACCGAGGCCCCGACAACGCCTCCTCCGATGACCACGACGCGATACTGGGATTTCATCCCGACCTCCCCTGAACAGAATCTGAGGAGACGCTAGTAGTACTGTTCACATCTGTCTAGACATTTATGTACAGTGCTGACCACAACGCAACCCGGCACGGTTTGGCAGGTTTACAGGCTTGCGCTTGGACGAGATTGGATAGCTTGAAACCACGCCAGGGTGGCCGCGTTGTCTTCCGGGATACGCATCTTGATGACGCGGGCGAAATCGACAAAAACAAAAGCCGAGATATCCGCCAGGGAAAACACGTCACTGGCCACAAACGGGCTGTCCGCCAGACGTGATTCCAGCATTTCAAAGAAGGATGCCACACGCTCGCGCCCACGCTGCGCAAGTTCGGGAATCTGCGCATGATTGGAAGGGCCCGGAATGGCGCGGTCCTTGAAGGCGGGATGGCCATTGCGCAAAGCCTCGGCAATCGGTGCCCCGCCCTGATGTTCGACGATTGCATTCCACATCAGAACCAAACCTTTTTCTTCGGGGGTTCGGCCCATCAAAGGCGGTTCGGGAAACTGTGCCTCCAGAAAAGCCGCAATGCCCAGATTTTCCGTCAGAACGGTTCCGTCATCCGTGACCAGAACCGGGATCGTGGCCCGGGGGTTCACGGCGCGAAAGGCTTCGCTCAACTGTTCACCTTTCGCAATCGAGACCTCACGCGTTTCGATTTCCAACCCTTTTTCGGCAATGAACATCCGCGCGCGACGAGGGTTTGGAGCAGTGGAGCAATCATAGAAAATCATGCCGTTACCTCTTTTCCGTCAGCGGCGATAGATGAAACAGCGCCCTTCGACGGCGCCTTCGGGCAACGGCATCTCGGTCAGCCCGTCGAAATACATCCGATCACTTGAGACCATCAACCCGCCCGGAGCAAGCAAAGGCTCGATGAGCGGAGATACGAACCGCGCGAATTTGTCATTCTTTTCGCGATTGTGCCCGCCAAGATCCGCGTGGATCAGGCTGGCTGACGCTCCGAACCGTTCAACCGATGCAGGCAGGGTATCCCGCACATCGCCCAGAATCACGCGATCTTCGGGCGGGGTCGAGTCGGGGTGCGAGGCCACCGCGCGTTCGAATACATAGACCGGGCGACCATCCATGTGCTGCACAAGATGGTGATACGTACGCCCGTTGCCCAAACCCAATTCGAACACCGGACCTGTCATGCCCGCAGTATGCCGGATTGCGTGATCCAGACAAGCGCGCTGTGACACCATGCGATCAATGAACAGATCCAGACGGCTTTGATTCTCGGACACCGGAAAATATCTCCTTGATACCATTCGAGAGCATAAATGCGCCCGATGCCGACCTTGATGGCAAAATCTCAAGACTTTGTGTAGCGACGAAGCCCATAGTTTCACGATTTCGCGACATTTCGGCCCAAGAACGGGTTTGACTAGACGGGCGGAACCGCGCGACACTGAACAAAAAATCACGGGGAGTTGAAGCAACCGATGTCATCGAACGGTCAAACGGGTGGAAAACCCGCATGAGCGCGTTGTTGTCCGTAAGAGACCTCAGCATCGGCTTTGGTACGGGCAATTCCGTGGTCACGGATGTGAACTTCGATGTCGAAGCCGGACAGACGCTTGCCCTGGTCGGTGAATCGGGATCGGGAAAAACAATCACATGCCGCGCCGCCTTGCGGATCCTGCCCCGCACGGCGCAGATTCGAAGCGGCACGATTACCCTGAACGATTCCAAAGGCATGTGCGAGCTCACCACAGTGTCCGAACGTGAGCTGCGCGACATCCGCGGCAATCGGGTTTCAATGATCTTTCAGGAGCCCATGAGATCACTGTCCCCGCTGCACAAGATCGGCAATCAGGTCAGCGAGGTTTTGTGGCTGCATCGTGGGCTGTCCGAGTCTGCAGCACGCAAAAAGGTTCTGACGCAATTCGAACGCGTCGGTTTCCCGGATCCACAGCGGGCCTATGACTCGTACCCTTTCGAGCTGTCAGGCGGTATGCGCCAACGTGCCATGATCGCCATGGCAATGGTGTCCAAACCCGAATTGCTGATCGCGGACGAACCGACCACCGCACTGGATGTGACCACCCAGGCACAGGTTCTGGGCCTGATCAAGGAATTGCAGCGTGAAACCGGCATGGCGCTCATTCTGGTGACTCATGATCTGGGTGTCGTCGCCAACATGGCCGAGCAGGTCGTCGTCATGCACAAGGGACGTATCATGGAGGCCGGCCCCGCCGCCCCGATCCTGACCGCGCCCGCACACCCGTATACCAAGCAGCTGTTTGATGCCGCGCCTGAAATACCGGATCAGGATGCGGTGGGCATACCGATGCCCGACACGGATCTGATCCTTCAGATGAAGGATGTGTCCAAGACCTACACCATGCGGTCCAGCAAAGGATGGCAGTCCGACAAAGCAATCTATGCCTGCCGTGGAGTCGACCTGAATCTGGCGCGCGGCAAGACTTTGGCAATTGTCGGTGAAAGCGGATCGGGAAAGACGACAGCGGCCCGCATCGCCCTGGGGGCTGAATTGCCCGATCCCGGTGGCGAAGTCCTGTTTCGCACCGCCCCCGACGCCGACCCGATCACAGTGCATAACATGACCCGAGCCCAGCGCACAGCGTTTCAGCGCAACGCACAGATGGTGTTTCAGGACCCTTACAGTTCGCTCAGCCCGCGGATGCGCATCCAGGACGCCATGACCGAACCACTGGAAATCCACCGCATCGGCACAACAGCCGAACAGCGTGACAAGGCCGCCGAGATGTTGCAGCGCGTCGGCCTGACGGGCGATATGCTCAAACGCTATCCGCACGCGTTTTCCGGAGGCCAGCGACAACGCCTTTCCGTGGCACGCGCCATGATGCTGGACCCGCAGTTGATCGTGTGTGACGAACCCACCTCGGCGTTGGATGTGTCTGTTCAGGAACAAATCCTGACCTTGCTGGAAAACTTGCAGGACAGCCTGAACCTGTCCTACCTGTTCATCTCACATGATCTGGCCGTTGTCGCACGGATCGCTGACGAAGTTGCCGTCATGCGGCGGGGTCTGATCGTCGAACAGGCACCGCCCGAAACTCTTTTCTACAATCCGCGCCATCCATACACCAAGGCGCTGATTGCCGCTCAACCCGAACCCGACATCAATCGCCCGATTGACCTTCAATTGGTTTCTCTGGGTGCCGGCGCGCCGGACAGTTGGGATGAAGCCTTTCGTTTCTCGGACACCGTGATACCCTCATTGGTGGAATTGGAACCGGGCCATAAGGTACGTTGCCATGTTTAATACCATTCGCCCTTTGCTGCTGGCTGCAATGCTGGCGTTTTCAGGGACCCTGCCCGCCGCGGCAGAGACAATCCCGACACCTCAGGAAAGCGCCTTCTGGAGCGCCGAGGTTGAAAGCGGCAATCTTCCGCCAGTGCAGGAGCGTTTGCCCAAGGACCCTCTGATTGTTGATACGGCCGCAAAAGGAAGAGAATTCGGGAAACCGGGCGGCACTCTGCGCACCATGGTCACGCGGTCCAAAGATATCCGGCAGATGGTTGTCTATGGCTATGCAAGGCTGGTCGGGTTCAACCAAGATTACGAATTGGTGCCCGACCTGCTGGCCTCGTATGAAAACGATGGCAATCGCAAGTTCACCCTGAAACTGCGCGAAGGGCACAAGTGGTCGGACGGCTCACCCTTTACCTCGGAAGACTTCCGCTATTGGTGGGAAGACGTCGCCAACAACGAGTTGCTCAGCCCGTCTGGCCCACCTGATTTTCTGATCGTCGAAGGCAAAGCCCCCAGGGTCACATTTCCTGATGAGACCACTGTGATCTTCGAATGGGATGACCCCAACCCGGATTTCCTGCAATCTCTGGCGCAAGCACGACCGCCGTTTATTTACCGGCCGGCCGCCTTTCTGAAACAGTATCACGAGAAATACGCGGACGCGGAAGAGCTTGCCTTTCAGGTTGAAGATGCCCGGGTCAAAAGTTGGGCGGCGCTGCACAACAAACTGGATAATCTTTACAAGTTCGACAACCACGAACTTCCCACGTTGCAGCCATGGCAGAACGCCAGCTCGGGCAAGAAAATCCGTCACAGCTTTGTGCGGAACCCCTATTATCACCGCATCGACAGCAAGGGGGTGCAACTTCCCTATATTGACGTGGTCGAGATGGAGATCGTCGCCCCCGGTCTTGTTGCTGCCAAGACCAACGCCGGTGAAAGCGACCTGCAAGGCCGTGGCCTTGCCTTCCGGGACGCGTCGATCCTGAAGAAAGGCGAAGCACAGGGCGGATACAAAACGCTGTTGTGGAAAACCGGCGTGGCCTCGCAGGTCGCGATCTACCCGAACCTGAACTTCTCTGATGACGTCTGGCGCAATGTATTGAGGGACGCTCGTGTTCGGCGCGCCTTGTCGCTGGCCATCGACCGGCAGACCATCAACCAGGCGCTTTACTTCAAACTCGCACACCCTGCCGCGAACTCGGTTCTTCCCGCCTCACCCTTCTACAGTGAAGAAAACGCCGCGGCCTGGGCGCAATACGATATTGATCAGGCCAATGCACTTTTGGATGAGGCGGGTCTGGATCAGCGCGACAAGAACGGCATTCGCCTGTTGCCTGACGGCCGTCCGATG
>NZ_JBXWSM010000003.1:0-107383 GCF_059613405.1 Ruegeria sp. BHSA118 | reverse complement strand
TCATCCCCCCCGACCTGTCCCAAAAACTGCTGATGATCATCGCTTTGACGATGCTGATCACACCGCTTCTGTTTATCATCTACGATCTTCTGTCGCGAAAGATCAGCGACACTTCCAAAGAACCTGTGCCGGACGAAATTGACGAAAAAGGCCCCGTCATCATCGCCGGGATCGGTCGGTTCGGGCAGATTGTAAACCGGTTGGTGCGGGCCAGCGGGTTCAAGACGGTTGTGCTGGACCACGATATCGAAACCATTCAGTTGATGCGCCGTTTCGGCGTCAAAGGTTTTCTGGGCGATCCTACACGCCCCGAATTGCTGCGCGCTGCGGGGTTGGAAAAAGCGTCGGTCCTTGTTGCTGTCATGGATGACCACAAGCAAGTCACGCGGCTGGTCGGGTATGCCAGACGGCAGCGCCCCGACCTGCACATCATCGCCCGCGCCCGCGACCGGACCCATGTGTACGAGCTTTATCAGGCTGGCGCCAACGACATCGTGCGGGAACTGTTCGACAGCTCATTGCGCGCAGGCCGCTATGTTCTGGAGAATGTCGGGCTGAGTGAGTACGAGGCCGCACAGGCGGAACAGACCTTTTATCACCACGACCGGACGACTGTTCGCGATCTCGCCGAGCTGTGGGTCCCGGGCCTGCCAACGGCCGAAAACAAGAAATACATCGAGCGCGCCCAGCAACTGGAGAAGGATCTGGAAACCGCGTTGCTGGAACTGGCCGAAAAGCACGCCAAGAAATCCGCCTGACCCAAGCCTGCGCCCGGGTCAGGCAAATAGTCAACCGTCGGACACTCCTGCCTCGGCAAAGGTTGCCATACCGGAATGGCAGGCCACGGCGCTTTTGAGAATATTGATCGCCAGTGCCCCGCCCGACCCTTCGCCCAGCCGAAGACCAAGGCTCAACAGCGGTTCTTTGCCCAGCTTTGCCAATACGGCACCGTGCGCGGCCTCGGCGCTTTGGTGGCCGGCCACGGCGTGATCCAGCGCGGTTTCCGACAGCCTCCACAGGCAGGCAGCGGCAGCCGTACAGATGAAACCATCCAGGATCACAGGAATGCGCAATATCCGCGCGGCGGCAATCGCCCCGGCCATCGCCGCAATCTCACGACCTCCGAGGCAGCGCAGGGTTTCAAGGCCATCCTCTGACGTGTGCAACGCAACACCTTCGGCGACAACGCGGGTCTTGTTGGTCAACCCTGCATCATCGACGCCCGTCCCGCGACCTGTCCAATCGGCCGCGTCACCACCGAACAGCGCGCAGGCAATGGCGGCTGCCGGGGTGGTGTTGCCAATACCCATCTCGCCCACGACCAACAGATCTGCCTGCGGATCCACGGCCTGCCAGCCGGTGCGCAGCGCGTCCAGCAATTCGGCCTCCGTCATGGCCGGTGCCCAGGTGAAATCTGCGGTCGGGTTGTCCAGATCCAGCGCGTGAACATCCATCGTTGCACCCGCCGCCCGGGCCAGCTGGTTGATCGCCGCACCGCCATGTTCGAAATTCATCACCATCTGCACTGTCACTTCCGACGGAAAAGCCGAAACCCCCTGTGCAGTGACGCCGTGGTTTCCGGCAAAGACGATGACCTGTGGCGCCGCGATCTGTGGCCGGGCATCTCCGCGCCATCCTGCGTACCAGATTGCCAAATCTTCAAGTCGCCCCAGCGCGCCCGGGGGTTTCGTCAGTTGTCCGTTTCGCTCTGCCGCGCCCTGCGCCGCGGTGGCATCCGGCCCCGGAGCCGCTGCGAGCGCAGCACGGAACGCGTTTAAATCATTCAGTTCAGGCAACATGAAAGCCTCATTGCATCAGAGTGGTCCTGTGTGTTTAACCGAAGCATCGAATCCAACAAGACCCCGAAAGGCACGGGCGTGCATAAAAACGACACCAATCCCTTTTCCCTGTGGGATATTCCGCTGGCTCTGGTGCTGTTGACCCGCCTGCCCCTGCCCCGATTGCCCGAGCCTGTATTCAAGCGGCAGGCACAGGCGGCATGGGCCTTTCCCATCGCCGGGCTGGCGGTCGGAGCGATTGCCTGTCTGGTCGGATGGTTGGCAATGGTCTTTCATCTGCCCCCTTTTGTTGCCGCGACCCTGTTGGTTGCAACGTTGATCATGGCGACGGGTGCGATGCACGAGGACGGTCTGGCCGATACGTTCGACGGCCTCTGGGGTGGGTTCACCCCTGAACGTCGACTTGAAATCATGAAAGACAGCCAGATCGGAACCTATGGTGTTCTTGCTTTGGTTGTCTCTCAGCTTGCTCGGGTGTCCGCAGTTGCCACGATTTTGGCAACCGGGTCGATTTGGGCGATTCTGGCAGCCTGCGTGTTCTCACGCGCCCTGATGCCGGTTTTGATGGCATTCCTGCCAAACGCCAGAAAATCGGGGCTGAGCCATTCAGTGGGAACCCCCGGCGCGATTTCGGTCAGCATGTCCTTGGGCGTGGCCGTTCCAATCGCCGTTTTCCTGTGCGGGGGTGTGGCGATGACCGCCATCATCTCTGCTGCCTTGATTGCTGCCATCTTGGCGCTGACAGCGCGCAAGAAGATCGGCGGCCAGACCGGGGATATACTCGGGGCATCGCAACAACTGGCAGAGATCGCGTTTCTGCTTGCCATCAGCGCGCAGATTTAGGACACGCCGCCCGTTTCAATCCGAAGTGTTCCACCACAATGCTTGCAATGCACGGCATCCGGGTCATGCCGGTACAACCCGCAGCTTGGGCATTTGTGACGTACCTTTTGCGGCATGAAAATCGCCTGCGCCAAACGGACAAACAACGCGACACCCACGACCATGATGAAAACCGAGAACAGCTTGCCCCAAGGGGTGTTCAGCGTGATGTCACCGAACCCGGTTGTGGTCAGGGTGGCCATGGTGAAATACAGCGCGTCTATGTAAGGCGTCTGTGCGTCTTCCGGAATGAAGAACACCAAAACCGCCGTAGAGGTGGCAAAGACAAAAACCATCAGATTGATTGCTGCAATCACCGCGTCTTCGTGGGTGCGAAAAAACGTACTGTCGCGTCGCAAGTCCCTAAGCAGGTGGTATGAGTGGATCAGGCGCAAGGCACGCAGAATCCTCAGGAACGCCAGGTTGCCCGTCAGGAACGGATCCAGAACCAACGAGGCGATAACGACAATATCCGCCAGCGTATAAATCTGGCGCAGCAACTTCCACCGATCCTTTGAAATCCAAAGCCGCGCAGAAAAGTCCAAGAAAATCAAAAAACCGATCAACTGGCTTGCAATCACCAACCCGGGACCATGAGGGACGTGAGCCGTTGCGACAAAGAAAACGATTGTCGCAACATCGAACAGGATCAGAGCGTATCGAAACCAGACCGAAATCGGGTCATGTCCGATATACAGATATCTAACTGTCTGCTTCATGTCCGCCCTGTAGCTTGCTGCACACAAAGTGAAATTAGCGGCACTCGCGGATTTCACCAAGCCACGAAAAAGGCCGCCCCGATGGTGGAGCGGCCTGTTGTCTTGTCGAATTCGCTGTCAGGCAGCGCGAGAGGTCAAAACTTCGTCCACCTGTTTGGCAGCGGATACTTCGCCGGCGCCGGAAACCGCCGCGACCTCACGGGTCAGACGTTCCAGGGCAGCTTCATACAACTGACGCTCGGAATAGCTCTGTTCGCGCTGATCGTCCGTGCGATGCAGATCGCGGACCACTTCCGCAATCGAAATCAGATCACCCGAATTGATTTTCTGCTCGTATTCCTGAGCACGGCGCGACCACATGGCGCGTTTGACCTTTGCCTTCCCTTTCAGCGTTTTCATCGCCTGACTGATCACGTCGGGCGAGCTGAGCGACCGCAGACCGGATTCGGTAACCTTGTTGGTCGGCACGCGCAGCGTCATCTTGTCTTTCTCAAATGAGATGACGAACAGCTCCAGAGAGAACCCCGCGACATCCTGTTCTTCGATCGAGATGATCTGGCCTACGCCGTGGGCGGGGTAGACAACATAGTCGTTCGGGCGGAACTCGAGCTTTTTCGACTTTGTCATTCAGTTTTTTCCTTGCTTTCGGACGGGACACAGACAACAAAAGCACCACATGCGGGGACTATTTCAGCCCCGACAGGCGGCGATATTGTCACAAATTCAATTCTCCAAAGCGAGCATACTTGTGGAGCGCATCCCAATCTCGGTCATCATACAAGAACCAAGTATATCACAAAAATACGACACCCGAAAGTTTACCCGACGGTAAATTTTCATATTCAAACCGTTTTCAACAGGTTGTGCCGCGATCTTTGCACATCAGACAGGGGTTTGAGCGCGAATCGTTCAACCACCCTCGCCCGGTGCTTCCGAGAAATACTTCTCCATCTTGCCTTCTTCACCGTCGCGTTCCTCCGCATCGGGAAGCGGATCTTTTTTGGTAACGATCACAGGCCACATTTCCGAGTACTTGCGGTTGAATTCGACCCATTGATCCATGCCCGGTTCAGTATCGGGGCGGATCGCGTCGGCCGGGCATTCCGGTTCGCAAACACCGCAGTCGATGCATTCGTCGGGATGGATGACCAGCGTGTTCTCACCTTCATAGAAACAGTCCACCGGACATACTTCGACACAGTCGGTATATTTGCAGGCGATACAGTTTTCGGTGACAACATAGGTCATGATCGGATTCCCGTTTGCGGTTTGAGCGTTTAGCTAATTCAGTCTGGCCTACTCTTCAAGATATGATCAGCGATCTTCGGTGCGAGAAAGATCAAGAGACCGGCGATCTTTCTTTGTCGGGCGACCTTTTCCCTCAAACCCCGGATTTTTGGGCGGGACGTCCTGTTTTTCGGTCATATCGAAATACAGCGTTTGCGCTTCGGGGGCCGGACCACGGCGATCCCCGATTTTTTCGATGCGCACGACGCGGACGATACGGCCCTGAGGAAAGGTCAGAACGTCGCCCGGGGCCACGGCCTGCGCCGGTTTCAGCACCCGGTTTCCGTTCAACCTGACATGGCCACCGCTGACCTGTTTGGCGGCCAGGCTGCGGGTCTTGAAGAACCGCGCCTGCCACAACCATTTGTCAACCCGCAGCTTGGCCTCGGCCATTTCGGATCAGTTACCGTCCTTCAAACCCATCAGCGCAGCTGCAAACGGGTTGTCGGGATCAATCGCCTTTTCCTTTTTCGGCGGCCGCGACGAGAAGGTCTTGGCGCCCTGAGGCTTGCCACCCTTCTTGCCATGCGGTTTGCCACGGCCATCCTGCGGCTTGCTGCGCGGTTTGCCCTTGCTTTGCCCCTGCTCGCGGCGCGGGCCTCGGCTGGGCTGTCGCTGACGGGCCCAGGTGAAGGTATAGAACACTTCAACCTCGGGTTCGTCAGACACTGGTTCTGCGGGAAGGCTTTCCGCGCCAGTCTCCGCTGCGGCCTCTGTGCCGTCGGTGGCCTCGGCGGGTACGGCGACCTCTTCTGCCGCGACTTCACTTGCCGGGGCCTCTTCGGCGGTCGGTTTGTCCGCCACAGCTGCCGCCGGCTGTTCGACCGGTACAGGTTTGACTTTCGGACGCTCGCCGCGTTCTGCCTTGTATCCCAGCCCCTGCATCAGGTCTGCAAACTGATCCAGCGTCATGCCGGTGATCGACAGCATGTCAGGCTTGGCTTCGAAACCGCCACGGCTGTCTTCAGCGCGCAGCATGTCCGCCAAACGTTCCAGCATGTCGATACGGATCGAACGCTCGCCGGCATCGCGGTAGCCACACATGGTGTCATAGCCCTGTGGTGCATCCTTGGCGACCGGCACGGTGACCAGACCCGGAGGTGGCGCTTCGGGGAATTCCTGCAACCCGCTGGACAGCGCCCAAAGCACGAGACGCAGACGCGTGGGGGCAGGTTTCAGCAGCAGCGGCATGAAGATGGTGAACTGGCCGAACCGGATACCATGCTTGCGCAAGGCGCCACGGGCGTCCTGATCCAGATCCTTAACCTCTTGTGCGACCCCGGCGCGGGGCAGGATACCCAGCGCTTCGACCATGCGGAAAGCAAACCCCTTGGCAAGGCCGTTGAGTTCCTCATCCCGCGACAGGTTCAGCAGCGGCTCGAACAGTGCGGCCACCTTGCGGTCAATGAAGTGCTGCAAACGGCGCTGCACTTTCTGCTCGACGTCCGGGCCGGCGGCTTCATCCACAAAAACCTCGACCACGGGCTTGAGAGGTTCCGCCCCGGCAACCAGCTTGCCAACGGCGTATTCACCCCACATCAGGCCACCCTGATCAGTGAAATCAATTTCAGTATCGGGCGCGTTGTAGAAGCGATCGGCGCGCAGATGGAATTGCGGCGCGAGTGCTTGCAGAGACGCCGATTTCAGAGCTTTCGCCTCGGTTCCCTGCGCGCTTTTGTCCGGGATGAACCGGAACCCTTCCAGACGACCGACGAATTCGCCTTCGACGGTCACTTCACCCTTGTCATTTACTTCGGCCAAAAGGGCCTCCTTCTGCTTGAGCCGGCGCAACAAAACGGATGTACGCCGATCCACAAATCTTTGCGTGAGACGCTCGTGCAAAGCGTCGGACAACCTGTCTTCTACAGTGCGGGTTTCGTCACGCCAATGTGATTCGTCACGAACCCACCCTTTCCGCTGCGCAACATATGTCCACGTGCGAATATATGCCAATCTTTTAGATAAAGCGTCGATATCGCCGTGGGTCTGATCGATCCGTCTGATCTGCCGTGCCATGAACTCGTCGGGAATAGATCCCCGTTCATGCAGATGGCCATAGATCACCTCCAGCAAGCTGGCGTGTTCCGCATGGCTGATACCGCGAAAATCAGGGATTCTGCACACATCCCACAACAACCGGATGGACGGGCCGTCGCTTGCCCGGGCGACAACCTCGGTCACTTGCGACAGCGATTTCAACGCGTTCAGGTCGTCAGCAGGGCGGGCCTTGATCAGGTGTTCATCATCCGGGCCGACCTCAAGCGAGTCGATCAGCGCATCAATCGAGCCGAACCGAAGGGCGGCATTCCGCCAGTTCAGCTTTTTCATCGGCGTAAACCGGCTGTCCATGATCGCCTGCGCCACGCCCTCGTCCAGCGGCGGGGCCTCTCCGGTTACGCCGAAGGTGCCATCCGACATCCCGCGACCTGCCCGGCCCGCGATCTGCGCCAGCTCATTCGGCGCAAGCGGACGCATCCTGCGCCCGTCGAACTTGGACAGGGATGAAAACGCAACGTGGTTCACATCCAGGTTCAACCCCATCCCGATAGCGTCCGTGGCAACCAGGTAATCAACCTCGCCGTTTTGGTACAGGTCCACCTGTGCATTCCGGGTCCGCGGGCTGAGCGCCCCCATGACCACCGCAGCACCACCTTTCTGGCGGCGCAGCAATTCGGCGATGGCATAGACGTTTTCAACCGAGAATCCCACGATGGCGCTGCGCGCAGGCATCCGGCTGATCTTTCTGGACCCCGAGTAAACCAGCTGTGACATCCGCTCTCGCCGCACGAACTGCGCCTGGGGGACCAGCGCCGAAATGGGGCCACGCATTGTGTCCGCGCCCAGGAACAATGTCTCGTTCGTGCCGCGAGACCTGAGCAGACGGTCGGTGAAGACGTGACCCCGTTCCGGATCGGCACACAGCTGAATCTCATCGATGGCAACAAAATCAGCGCCCATGCCTTCCGGCATCGCCTCAACCGTGCACACCCAATACTGCGCACGGGGCGGTACGATCCGTTCTTCGCCCGTGACCAGAGCCACCACCGACGGCCCACGGATCGCAACGATCTTGTCATAGACCTCGCGCGCCAGCAGGCGCAGCGGCAGACCGATCACGCCGGTCCGATGGCCCAGCATGCGTTCGATAGCGTAATGGGTTTTACCAGTGTTGGTCGGGCCAAGTACGGCCACGATTCGGGATGACCCGCTCACATTCGCCCCCTGCCCCGAGCCTTACAGCGCCTTGCCTTCAACCTGAGGCTTCAGCCGATTCACGGCATTGGTTACTTCTTCGTGATGGGGATGTATAGCCAACGCCCGAGAATAAGCCTCGTAGGCTTTCCGAGGTTCCCCGATAACTTCAAAGATCAGACCCAGACCGTAAATCGCCTCATAGTGATTTGGATTCAGCGTCAGCACATGTTCCAGATCGGCGGCCGCCATACCAAATCGCTCGACCCCGAAAAAGGCAGATGCGCGCAGATGCCAGCCTTCGGCAAAATCAGGCGCGTGATCCGTCAGCGCGGTCAAGTGATCCAATGCAGCGTCGACGTCGCCCTCATCCAATGCCTCGCGTCCCCGCTCCAGCAGCAGATCAGCCGACGCAGACCCCGATTGCGACCACAGCGCCTGCAACTGCCGATCCAGTGCAATTGCCTGTTCCGGGGTCGACTGCGCCAGTTTTTGCAGCAATTCATCCTCGTCCCGTGAATCCGCCTGCTGCGCGAAACAATTGGTGGAAAACGTGACTAGGACAAAAAGTGCCGCAACGGTACCTTTGAGATTGTGAATTGCAATGCTCATAACAATAGTCAGTGTAGCGTTGCGACCGGGGATGTCCATTCACGGCGCACTAACAATATGAGGAAAAGTATGAGCGAGACTCTTGAAAAAGCGGCTGCCGCACTGAACGAAAAACTGGATGGCGGCGCGTTTGATGATACGGCCAAGTTTGCCATCACCGATCTGGGTTCGATCGTTCTGGACGAAAACGGTGCGCGGGTCAGCGATGAAGAGGCCAGTGTCACCATGAGCGCTGACGCAGAGACGTTCGAACAGATCCTCAGCGGTGAGCTGAATCCGACCGGCGCGTTCATGTCCGGAAAGCTGAGCATTGATGGCGACATGGGTGTTGCCATGAAACTTGCATCGGTACTGGCCTGATGGAGTTCTCGCCGGCCCCCCTGTTTGAAGACGCGGCCGGCGGCCCTGCCGGTGGAAAGGCCCATTGGTTGACGACGTCTGACCAAAAACGCATTCGCGTGGGTCACTGGCTTCCGGATGATGGTGCACGTGGCACCGTCATGATGTTCCCCGGACGCACCGAATATATCGAAAAATATGGCAGTACCGCCGGTGAATTCACGAAACGCGGCTTTGCGATGCTGGCCGTGGACTGGCGCGGTCAGGGTCTTGCGGATCGGCTGCTGGAAAACCCACGCATCGGCCATGTCGATCATTTCACCGACTACCAATACGATGTTCAGTCAACTCTGGACCTTGCAAACGCTCTGGATTTGCCCAAGCCGTGGTACGTCGTCGGGCATTCGATGGGCGGCGCCATCGGGTTGCGTGCCGTCATAGAAAAAGGGTGTTTTGCCGCGTGCGCGTTCACCGGCCCGATGTGGGGAATTTTCTTCACTCCGGTCATGAAACCTCTGAGCCGCGTTGCCGCATATTGGGGCACGGCGCTTGGCCTTGGCGAACGCACGCCCCCGACCACGACGCTTGAAAGCTATGTCCTGTCGCAACCTTTCGACAGGAATATGCTGACCCGCGATCCGGACATGTACCGGATGATGCAAAATCAGTTGAATGCGCATCCCGAACTGGCTCTTGGTGCCCCTTCCAACCGCTGGCTGCGCGAGTCGCTGGACGAATGCGAATGGTTGATGGAACAGCCCGCGCCGGCGACACCTTGTCTGACTTTTCTGGGCAGCCACGAGCAAATCGTCGATCGCAAGGCCATACGGGCGCGCATGGCCAATTGGCCAAATGGCACATTGGTCGAAATCCCGAACGGTGAACATGAGGTGCTGATGGAAGCACCCGAGGTTCGAGGGCCGGTTCTGGACAAGATTACGGCGCATTTTCTGGCCAATCAGGCCAATGGCGCATCCGAGCTGGTTTCCTCGTAAACCCTTTCACCTTGGGATTGGCCGCTTGTGATCCGGGCGCACCAGCCCTAGATGTTTGCAAAAGCAGTCTACTAAAGGTGATGCATGCGCGACCTCCCCTTCCCTGTCCGTGACGCGAACGCAATCGGTGGCTCCGGCAATCTGGGCAATCTTCCGGAATGGGATCTGACGGATCTCTACGCCTCCGAAGAGGCGCCCGAACTGGCGCGTGATCTGGATTGGCTGGAAGGCGAAAGTGCCGCCTTTGCTGCTGACTATGAAGGCAAGCTGGCAAAGCTGGACGCCGCGGCTCTTTTGGCCTGCGTTCAGCGCAATGAAAAGATCAACGCCGTCGCAGGCCGTATCATGTCCTTTGCCGGTCTGCGCTATTACCAACTGACCACCGACGCAGAGCGCGCCAAATTCCTGTCTGACATGCAGGAAAAGATCACCGTGTTCACAACGCCCCTGGTGTTTTTCACGCTCGAGATCAACCGGATCGAAGACGATGTTCTGAAAGCGCATTTTGCGGCCAACACGGATCTCGCCCGCTACGAACCTGTGTTCCGTCGCATCCGCGCAATGAAGCCCTACCAACTGTCTGACGAGCTGGAAAAATTCCTTCATGATCTGGGGGTTGTCGGCGACGCGTGGGAACGTCTGTTCGACGAAACGATTGCCGGACTGGCATTTCATGTCGACGGTGAAGAACTGAACATCGAAGGCACCCTGAATCTGCTGACGGAACAGGACTGCGCGAAACGTGAGGCTGCGGCGCGCGAACTGGCCAACGTGTTTCAGGAGAACATCAAAACATTTGCCCGTGTCCACAACACGCAGGCCAAAGAGAAAGAAATCGTCGATCGCTGGCGCAAGATGCCGACCGCGCAAACAGGGCGTCACTTGTCGAACGATGTCGAGCCCGAAGTGGTCGAAGCCCTGCGCGAGGCGGTCGTGGCCGCCTATCCCAAACTCAGCCATCGGTACTATGAGCTCAAGCGCAAGTGGCTGGGTCTGGATGTGATGCAGGTCTGGGACCGCAACGCGCCGCTGCCGATGGAAGACACCCGCACCGTGTCGTGGGAGGACGCCGAGAAAACCGTGATGGAGGCTTACGCCGCCTTCGATCCTCGCATGGCCGACATCGCGGCGCCGTTCTTCTCGAAAGGCTGGATCGACGCGGCGGTGAAGCCCGGCAAGGCGCCGGGCGCCTTCGCGCATCCCACCGTGACCGAGGTGCATCCTTACGTGATGCTGAACTACCTGGGCAAGCCGCGCGACGTGATGACCCTGGCGCACGAGCTGGGCCACGGCGTGCATCAGGTGCTGGCCGCCGATCAGGGCGAGATGCTGTCCTCGACCCCGCTGACACTCGCCGAAACCGCCAGCGTCTTCGGCGAGATGCTGACCTTCCGCAAGATGCTGGACCAGGCCGAAACGCCCGAACAGCGCAAGGTGCTGCTGGCCGGCAAGGTCGAGGACATGATCAACACGGTGGTCCGCCAGATCGCGTTTTACGACTTTGAATGCAAACTGCACGCCGCCCGGCGCGAGGGGGAACTGACCCCGGACGACATCAACGCCCTGTGGATGAGCGTTCAGGCCGAAAGCCTTGGCCCCGCGTTTGAATTCATGGACGGGTACGAGACCTTCTGGGCCTATATCCCGCACTTTGTTCATTCGCCCTTCTACGTCTATGCCTATGCCTTCGGAGACGGGTTGGTGAACGCGCTATACTCGGTCTATGAAAGCGGCGCCGACGGGTTCGAGGACAAGTATTTCGACATGCTGCGCGCAGGTGGATCAAAGCACCACAAGGAACTGTTGGCCCCGTTCGGGCTGGATGCCAGCGACCCGAAATTCTGGGACAAGGGGCTGTCGATGATCTCGGGCTTCATTGACGAGTTGGAGGCGATGGAGGGCTGAGACGCCCTAAACAGAAGGTGGCGACATCTGCCTTGTGGAAATCCTTCGTTCTCGGCAATGTCGCGCCCAAAAGGCTCCTGAATGCCCGCTGCGCGGGACAAAACAGTCATTGCCTCGGGTAACGCTTGGGCTGGGTGCACCCCCAGTTACTCGCCGAGATGTTCGTCCAGAAAACCGATAATGCGGTCACTCAAAGCGCTGCGGGTGCCATCGTCAGCCAGCGACACTGCGCCATGCGGATAGAAGTGGGCGAAACCCGGAACCCAAGCGAGCTGATAATCGACCCCTGCGCCTTGCATCAGACGGACAATTCCGGGGAGTTGTCCGAGTTGCGTGTGTTCATCGAACTGCGAATATACAAGAAGTGTGGGAGGCAGGTCGCCAATCTGAGCGACGGCAATATGCTCAAACAGAATGTCTGTACCGGAAAGCGGAAACACGGCGGCCAATGGTGTCCGTAAACCGAAGGCCACGTTCATCGTAATCCCACCACCTGCCGAGTGTCCGCCCATCGCGATCCGCTCGGGGTCAACGCCGAACTGATCAGCATTTTTAACCACGAAGTCGAAGGCCATCCGCACATCCTCAGCGGCGGCAACACCTGCATCCCAAAGAAACCGCCGCCCCTCGGCTGTGTCCGGCAGTGGTTCCAGCCCCATGGCACCGCGCGCACGCACCGTTGCTGCGAACACTTCAGGTGTGACATAGCTGTCGACATCTTCACGAAGGTTCGCTTGTCCGGGTAACAAGGTCGGAACAGGATTTTCCATCGCCAGCCGATACTCGACGACAAACACGACATATCCAAGCGGGGCGAGCAGGCGTGCATAGTCTTCAGGTCGGGAATGGACAGCAGCCTCAAGCCGGAATGGTTGCTCCCTGCGACCGCCGCGATGATGAGCGCCACCGTGGACGTAAATGACTGCCGGGCGCGTTGTGCTCGGTTGGTAAGCGCCACGTGAGAAATCGGCGTTCTCCTCAGTCGGATAATAGACGTCCATTTTGAGATCGCGTTCAACGTCGACGCCGTCGGGGGCAATGGTCGCCTGACCGAAAACGACATCAAGGTCTGCGCGGTATCCCAGTGAACCTTCCGCAGACGCAACGCCTGCCGTTATGACCAGCGCGCCTAAAGTCGAAATCATGGCAAATGCTGTCTGTCTCATAGTCTCTCCAAACCCTGTGCCGATGGCACGCCGAAACATCTACTATCAGCCGTTCGATGACGGCATGCAGAGCCATATTGGCCAAGACGCTTCTAACCAGGTTGGGTCAATGACCAATGGCCTTATTGGGCTCATAGCAGACATACCCAAGATCACTTCAACTGACTGTCCTTCGACCCCCGCCGATTGACGCCGCCGCGCGCCTTGAACGCGCCGTCCCGCTCTTGCTGGCAATCCAGACACAGCTTTACTCCCGGCAACGCGACGCGGCGCTTTTCCGGTATGGGTTCTTCGCATTCGGCACAATGGGTCAGGCTTTCGCCCTGGGGCCGCCTTTGCGCCTGCATCCGCGCCAGTTCATCTGAGATCGACGCTTCGATCTGTTCGCTCACAGCGCCGTCGCGTGCCCAACCTCCGGCCATCGGTCATCTCCTGAAATTGTGAAACTCAGGATAGCTGAGCCGCTGGCCGCAACGCAAGTTACAGCGAAACCGCGCCTTCGAATACACGATCAATCACCTCTTGCGTCCCGCGTGAAAATTCCAAAGGACAGGGATATTCCGCCCCGTCCCGGATCGAACGGCAAAAGGCCTCGACCTGCAACTTGTAATGGTCTGCTCCGGGGAATCGGGTAACCTGAACTTCAAGCCCCGGCCGGTGCAGTTCGACCCGGGCCTCTCCGAACACACGCGCGTTGAACGGGGTCGTCAGACGGATCAAACCGCTTTCGCCGTGAAACACCATCTCCTGATGGGGATGCATCCGTATGGACACATAGCTGGAATAGGTAAATCCGGGGAACTGGGCGCGAATTTCAGTGAAGATGTCGATATCATCCTGCCAACGGATCGCGGATTGCACCGACACAGGTTCTTGCCCGGTTGCAAAGCGCGCTCCGCCAATCACGTAGACCCCGATGTCACGCAATCCACCGCCGCCCGTTTCCGCACGGTTTCGAATGTTCCGAGTGTCAGAGCGATTGTCGAAACTGAATGCACCGGTCACATGTACCAAATTGCCGATGGCACCATCAGCGATCAGTTTCCTTGCAAGCTGCCATTGAGGGTGATGGACGATCATGTATGCCTCGGCGGCCAGCAGGCCGCTTTGGTCCCGCTTTTGGATCAATGCGTCGAATTCATCCGCCTTCATGGTCATGGGTTTTTCGCACAGAACATGCTTGCCAGCGCTCAAAGCCTTAAGGCTCCATTCCGCATGCATATGGTTGGGCAACGGGATGTAGATTGCGTCAATTCCGGCGTCTGCCAACAACGCATCATAGCTGTCATAGACTTGCAAATCCGGACAAAAGGACTGAAACGGTTCTGCTTTCGCGGCATCCGAGGTTGCCAGCGCGGCCAAGCGCGCGCCATTTGCTGCATGTATCGCCGGGGCCATGTATTCGCGGGCAAATTTCGCTGCACCCAATACACCAAATTGAACCGGTTTTTGCATTGCGCCCTCCGTATTCGGCTTGTTTCAAATAGTGCGCTTCCCGAAGGGTCACCAGCGCCCGTTCTGCTACAAAATCAAAGACAAAACACGTCTTTTTCCTAGCACAGCTTTCGACCTTCAGCCATTGATTTAGGTCTCAGGTTCAGTTTCTGCCAACATTCGCAAAAAACGCCCCCTGAATATCAGAGGGCGTTTTCCGTCATTGCTTGAACGCAAAAGACTCATCCTGTGGGGCAAGCAGGGGCGTAACCGTCAGCTGACACCCAGCATGCCTTTTTCCCGCGCCAGATCCCGCATTTTCTTTTGCAACTTCTCGAACGCGCGCACTTCGATCTGGCGAATGCGCTCGCGGCTCACGTTGTACTGTGCGCTCAACTCCTCGAGCGTGACGGGCTGATCCATCAAACGGCGCTGGGTCAGGATATCCTTTTCCCGATCATTCAGCACATCCAAAGCCGCCGCCAGCAATTCCCGACGCGCTTCCAGCTCATCGCGTGCTTCGTAATCACCGGCCTGATCGGCATCCTCATCCTCAAGCCAGTCCTGCCACTGCATGGTGCCTTCGCCTTCGGACCCGACCGTGGCGTTCAGGGACGCATCACCTCCGGACATTCGGCGGTTCATGCTGATCACTTCCTCTTCGGTCACGCCCAGATCAGTGGCGATCTTCTTGACGTTTTCAGGGCGCAGGTCGCCCTCTTCCAATGCACCGATGCGGGCCTTGGCCTTGCGCAGGTTGAAAAACAGCTTTTTCTGCGCCGAGGTCGTGCCCAGTTTCACCAGAGACCAGGACCGCAGGATGTATTCCTGGATCGAGGCACGTATCCACCACATGGCATAGGTCGCCAGACGGAAGCCCTTTTCAGGGTCAAACCGTTTGACCGCCTGCATCAGGCCCACATTGGCCTCGGAAATCACTTCGGCCTGCGGCAGTCCATAGCCGCGATAGCCCATGGCGATCTTGGCCGCCAGACGCAGGTGAGACGTCACCATCTTGTGCGCGGCTTCGGTGTCCTGCTCTTCGACCCAACGCTTGGCCAGCATGTATTCTTCTTCCGGCTCCAGCAGAGGAAACTTGCGGATTTCCTGCATATAGCGATTCAGGCCGCCCTCGGGCGTCGGTGCGGGAAGATTTGCGTAGTTTGCCATTATATGTGTCCCTCCGACAAATGTTTAGGTATTTAACATAGGATATGGGTAAGGAACCCTTCCCATTCAAGAGGTTCTGCTAACAGTCTGAAATTAATCTTACGTTAAGGAAAGGTAAAAAGCCCCTAATCACAGGACTTTGCTTATTATGACAGCGGTCTGCGCAGCCGTTCGACAAGGTTTTGCATATCTGGCGGCAAATCGGCCTCGAACCGCAGGGATTCACCAGTGACAGGGTGCTCGAACCCCAAAACGGCGGCATGAAGCGCCTGACGGGGAAAAGCGCCTGCAAAACCGGCGGCGGCGGCTGAAAACGCTTTGGCCGACAGCTTTCGCTTGCCGCCATAAACCGGGTCGCCCACCAGCCCGTGCCCTGCGTGGGCCATATGAACGCGGATCTGATGCGTTCGGCCGGTTTCAAGCCAGCATTCGATCAGAGCAAGACCCGCCGGCACACCAAATGTCTCGACAACGCGCGCGCGTGTCACGGCATGCCGCCCGCCATGGAACAGAACCGCCTGTCTCTGACGGTCGGTCTTGTGTCGCGCAAGTTGCGTCGTAACGCGCATGATGTTGCCGGGTTCAAAGCTGATCCCTTTGACGCCGCGCAAACGAGGATCGTTGGCATCCGGCACCCCGTAACACACCGCGCGGTAATACCGTTCGACACTATGCGCCGCGAACTGCTCGGCCAGACCGTGATGCGCAGCGTCTGACTTTGCGACCACCAGAAGGCCACTGGTTTCCTTGTCGATGCGATGCACGATACCGGGGCGCTTCACCCCGCCGACGCCCGACAGATCGTCTCCGCAATGGTGGAGCAAAGCATTCACCAATGTCCCGCTGGGTGATCCCGGCGCGGGGTGTACGACCATGCCTGCGGGTTTGTTGACGACGATTACGTCCGCATCCTCGAAGACGATCTCGAGCGGGATGTCCTCGGGGCCGATATGGCTGTCTTCGGCCTCGGCCACGACAATCGTGACCCGCGCCCCTTCGGCCACCTTGGCCTTGGGGTCGCGTACCTCGGCACCGTCGATCTGCACCGCCCCCCCTTCGATCAGGCGCGCAAGTCGGGTGCGCGACAGGTTTTCCCCGTCTGGCACATCGCGGGAAAGCGCCTTATCAAGGCGAGGCGGCGGATCGGCCGCGATCTGAAACTCAATCTGGCGGGTGCCCATGACTGTCCCTTCCGAACCTCAAGAACCGCAGGAAACTCCGCAACTGCGATTGCTGCGGCGGATGGTCATGCTGTTGACCGCGGTGATGATTGGCGGGGTTCTAGTGACATTCGCCCTGATTGTCATCCGCCTATCGGACCGCACCCCCACCTTGCCGGATCAGATCGAGCTGCCCGACGGGGCCCGGGCGCAGGCCCTGACCATCGGTTCAAACTGGTATGCCGTCGCAACCGATGACAACCGCATTCTGATCTTTGACAAAACAACAGGAAAACTGCGCCAGGAAATCGCGGTCGAATAGACCCCGCCGCCTGTTCCGGCGGCATGAAAGATCCGGGGATCGTCCAGCCTCAGCCGGGAAACAGCCGAGTTCCGGTCCACGCAGCACCCAGACGCTGATCCAGCGCATCCGACCGCATCTTGTGCTTGCCTGACACCGGCGCCAACATGATGTCGCCCAAGCAAATCCTGTCACCAACCGGGAAAAGCTCTACGCTTGCGCATTCAAGGTCTTGCCCCAGGGTTTCAGCGATCCGGATCATGTCTTCAAAGCGTTCGGGCCGGGGTTCAACAGTGCTGCTGGTTGGTGAATACAACTCATCTGCAAGGTAATTGTAGTCGCGATCATGGAGCATCTGGATGCGCCCTCGCCCCCGGTCACGGTCAACCTGCACCAGCTGCACGCGTCCGGCGATTACCCAAAATTTCCAGGTGCCGGCCTGTCGATCCCCGGCGGACAAGTCTTCTTCGATGTAATAGAGGGGCTTTTGCGTGGCGCGCCACCATTCGCCTGTCCAGAAACCTTCGGGCGTTTTTGTCTTGTGCCACGCGGCCAGTTTCTGTTTGGCATCGTCGCGCTGCGTGCCATCCAGCGGGAACGACAGGGCCAGCTTGTGACCATGGCTCATCGTTCCTTTCAACCAATACTGGCCGGGCCCGAGGTCGAGTGTTTCGGGCAATGCCGGAATGTGCGCCTCCCACATGCGCTGTGGGCAGGCCAGCGGTTCCGAGGCGCTGCCCACGTATTTGGACCGGTCAGAAATCAACCCATCAGGGACTTCGCCAAACAGCTTCATGACCACCAGCTTTTCGGCGAATGTCTTTGGCGCGCGCAGATCGGGTAAAGACCGATGGCTATCCGCATAGTTGTACAGTGACATGCCAAGCGCATTCAGCCGTGCAGGATCACTGCCATAGTGTTCCCAACCGCGCGAAAAACCGGCGCGTGGCGGGGTGTTGGCGCCATGCAGATTGTCAGCTGCAATTGCGTCGAGATCAGCCTGAGCCGCCTTGAGATAGTCTTCCCGGTCAGAGAGCAGCGCAACGGACACGACGCCGCCGGTGGCGTCGTGGATTTCTTCGGTCGTCGCGCGCAATGTGGGCAGGTTTGCCGGAAACTCCACCGGTTTGAGGCCCCCACGGCCGTGGCGCGGCAAAGGCGCGTCGCCCGGTCGCACCCCCAGGTTCCTCAAACGTCGATCCAGAAACGAATGCCGCTTGATCCCGTTTGCAATCCACCACCGCATCCGGCGCCCCCACAGATGCACGGCAAGCGTTTCCTCTTTGATATACGCGTCCCTGAACTCTCGGACGTGAATGTCATTGGCGTGCCCTGCCCGTCTGAACGGCAAAGGATAAAAGACCGGTATGGGGCTGGCATGCTTCAACTCGTCGTGGTGGCGGAGAAACCATGTCATGACACCGGGGCCGTAGACACTGTGTTCCTGATCTGACGCATGAGGTAACTCACCGGTCTGTTTCAGGCGTTCCAGTTCTTTTCGTTCTTCCCCTTCAACCCAGGGGCGGATCGGATAGGGGTCCTGGCAGTATTCGGAATACGCGTTCAACGTGGGGCTGTCGTGCGGCAGCCGCATTACTGCATTGCAGATGGTATCGCGGTTGAAATACCCAAAGACATGATCTGCCTTTGGTATCGGGGCAAGCGCCAACACATCCGTGTCGCACCACAGAAAATCCGTTTTCTTCATCAGGTGCAATCTGAAGATATCGGATTGGGGCACCGGCGTCTTGAACTGGTTGTTCACGATGAACTGCTTGGGCTCGTGGATTTCGTTTGCCGACACCAGTTCGATACCGTCCGGAACGTTGTCGACTTGTCCATAGTGAAACAAAACGACCCTGTGCCCGCATTCGACGAATGACAGCATGCACATCTGTTCCAGAAAGCTCAGGCTGCCTTCCATCCACAGCATCCCAATCGTCGGAAGAGAGTGATCCGCAACCATTCGTCTATTTCTCCAGGGGCTGTTTTGTCAGGACTCTGTCCGGTTTTCGTCAGTCGAAGACGGCGCGCTAGCCGACAGGCGTTCCCTTACGCCACGGTCCTTTGCGACAAAATCCACAGCAGGTTTTTCAAGAAGTTTCTGGTACAGCGCATCATACTCTGGCAGTTTCAGCAGATCGTTGATCAGGGCCTTGTGCCAGCGGAACGCTCTTCTATGTAGCCGTCGAAGCCTGTCGTCAGCGCGAAACTCTTCCAGCACCGCATCCACTTCATCCTTGTACCTCAGGATTGTTTCATCCTTGGCACCGCCGCGGTTCCAGCGGTCCCAATAGTCGGTTCCAAGTGTTTGCGAGGAATGATTTGCCCGACCTCGGCTGCGCTTGGCCAGATAGGCCTGCGTGGATCTGACGGCATAGTGGTTGATCTGTGCGACTTCAAAACCAAACGGAGGCGAGACATGATTGCCGAAGGGCGCAGGTTCCGTGGCGTGCCCTCCGGGCACCGACCGGAACACGCCGGCCTGAAGTTCGGGACGGGGGTGCGGGTTGTGCAATCCGAAGCGAAGATAGAAATCGCCCTGCCTGAACAGGGATTTGACAAACCGGCGCCCTGCCCCGCCCTGTTCGAAATCCAGTTCACAATCGTAAAACTGCCGCGTCACCAGCGTATCGCGCATAACATGCCGACCACTGTTCGAGAATATCTTCCAGGGGATGGAAATGACGTCAACGCCAGGCGTTGCCTCGATCAGATCATCAACCCTGTGATTTCCCACGTGAATATTCAGAAATTCATCCGCGTCGCCGACATATATCCACTTTGCGTCTTTCACCACCGGCAAGCGCCGTGCCTGCCTCAGCGCAGACCGGTGAATACCTCCGGTTCCGACCCGGTTTCTGTGAAACTCCACATGACCCAAGTCCTGCAACCGTCTCAGAATCTGGTTGGTGCCGTCTGTACAATCATTGGTGTAGACAATGATCCGATCAAACCCCAGCACCTTGTGATGGGCCACCCATTCCAGAATATAGGGGCCCTCGTTCTTCATCGCAGTAATGAGGATTTTTTCAGGCTTTTCCATCGCTGCCACTTATCCCCGCCGCCTAGTCGTTCTGACCTTTGCTGTCATCTTGCGGGACGATCTTTTCGATGGCGATCTGCGCGCCGGCAATCGCGCGGATGCGCAACTCTCGGGGGTGCTGGCCCAGAAACTCGTTGACCGCACGGATCACCCCGTCGCCCCACCAGCCGCGGCGGTGGTAGTCGTCGAATGCCATGATCCCACCGGGTTTGATCTTGGGAAACAAAGCGGCCAGATCGGCGGTGACGCCTTCATATGAATGGTCTCCGTCGACATAGGCGAACGAGATGCTTTCATCATCAAAAAGCTCCAACGCAGGTACCGAAAAATCGCGTATAATACCAACCTTGCCTTCTTCGATCTCGGCCTCGAAAGTCTTTACGACCTTCTGGAAGATGGCCTCCATCTTTTCGTCTTCGGTCCGACCCACAAACGCGGTTGTGTGCGACTCCTCACCAATATGCTTCCACGGGTCGATCAGAAAAAGCTGACTGGGCTCGATCAGTTTCAGAATGGTCGGAGAGAACTCACCCTGCCAGACGCCGATTTCAACGGCCAAGCCCCCCTTTGGCAAACGTGAAAGGAATGTGCGGCGGATTGCGTCTTTGCTGTTTTTGCGCTTGGTCGCCTTGTCAGCCTTCGGTTTCTTCTGGCTGCCGGGCGCAACACCGATAACCTTGGATTCGTTTGACATCTCGACCTCACTTGCAGACGGGTATCCCATTCACTCAGAACCCGTTTTGTTCATTGCGCCATGGCTAACACGCCACAGCCTCAAGAACCAGAAGCTATGTTTCCTTTTTGCCAAGCGGTGGCAACTTGTCGATGCCAAGCCACGGTGGCTGCAAGCTGGTTATCCGGTATCGTGCAGCATTGCGCCCGAGGAAACTATTTATTGCCGCATTCATACCCGTATACGACCCGCCTCCGTGACGGCGATAGGATGTGAACGCGATACTCCCCCCGGGCGCAAGAACCCGGTCGATCCGACGCAACAGCTGGTTCATTACCTGCTCTGCCCGCACCCCGCGGATGATGACGACGCCGACGCTTTCGTCTTCAAACAGCTTCAGCATCAAAGGGGGCAGCGCCCGGTAGACATGCAATCGTCCGGCGAGAATGGGATCGCGGAAATATTCCAGCAATGCATAAAACGTGCGGTCCAATTCCTGTAGCTCGGGATCCTGAGTTGCATCCGGACATGTGAAACCGTCCCATGACAGCCCCCACGGCCCTATGACCGTCAATTTCTCGACAGCGTCCAGATCAAGTATTTCTTCAATGATTTCAGTCTCAACATGCCCGATCAGCAACCAGTTCTTCTTGCCGCTGATTGATCGAAGAAAACTCTGCCGCTGGTCTTTTGTTCTTTCAACTTCCGGAGGGACAGCAGGCAGGTAAACAGGATCCTTTGGATCGAACGGCACCGAAACCTGTTTGGCATCCGTGATTTGCGTGTGCTGCGCGGCGGCCTCTTCGTAATCGAACGAGGTTGCGAGGGAATCGAGCCGAACGAACCAAGGAAAATTGTATGGCTTGGAGTTCTCGGGCTTGGACATCTTACCGAGCCGCGTCCATTTCGCGACCTGGGCAAAGGTAATTTCCGGGTCCTTGTACATTTCAGCGTTGAAAGACAGATCGCCATCTTCCATCACGCCGAGTTCCAGCGCCTTGACATAGCGCCCGCTGCGGAAGCGGCTGAACTTTGCAACAAAATCCTGCGCCACCTCGGTTTTTCTGAGGCCTGCGATGCGTTCCTTGTGAAATGCAACCGCCCGCTGATGCAATTGCCCCAGAACAGGATCGGATCGCAGTTCTTCGTAAACCTTCCGCAGTCGCGCGACTTTGGACAGGATCGAGGTTTCTTCGATGTCGTTATAGCAATGCAGCTTCCAGTAGGCCTGACCTGTTGCCTCCATCTTCGGATGAAAACTCGAGGTATTCACATCCCCGCGCAACCGTTTCATCAGATAGCTTTCCACAGATCTCACCGCATAGTGGTTCATCCGAAAAAGCCTGCGCCCGAACCCGGCGCCCGTTGATGAATACGCCCACCCTCGCCTTCGCATGGCCGGCGGCAACGGATCACCGTCCCCGTCGACCCAGGCAAATCGATCCGCCTTGCTGGGTATCGGACCGCGCGGTCGATGCGTGCTGATTGTGCGATACGATCCGTTGTTGCGAAACAGCGATTTGAACGCCCGCAAGTTGTGGGGGCTGACGGCGCCAAGCTCGCCCGCACGGGTGAATTGCTCGACAACGAACCTGTCTTCGAACTCGACGATTCCGTTGTGTCCGAACAAATGCCAGATTGCGGCAAATCCGTCCGCATGTGGCAACGCACGAAACAAATCGTCCAGTGTTCCGTCGCCGACGCGAATATCAAGGAATTCATCCACGTCGCAGACCAATATCCATTCGGCTTCTTTGCACCAGGGGTGTTCCATGGCGTTTGCATAAGCTGAAGCCTGAGGTCCAAATTCCCACGGGCCGGGGTTGTCGATTTGCGCCAGAAACCCCAGTTCCTGGCATCGCTGAAGGATCGCGTCGGTGCCATCGGAACAATCGTTCGAATTGACGATAAAGTGGGTGAAGCCAATCGAAAGATAGTATGCAATCCATTCCAGGATGAACGGCCCTTCGTCTTTCATCGTGGATATGACAAGTCTCATCGCGTCTACCTGTACCCGTGGCCCGCAAATTCAGGATAGCGGGAAAAAACGCATCTTTGCAGATGTATAGCGCGCATCCCTGCCTGCGGCTTTGTTACGGGCCCCGGAAATGCATTGCAAGTGGACGAGCCCGCCGGTTCAGCGACTGCCAACTCCAAATTCCGCAGACAATCGCAGCCCCGCAGGCAGCGATCCCCCAGCGAGTCTCCGCCTTGAAACCGTCATTCGGATTGCCATCGCGCGCCAACCATCTATAGCTGGCATTCACTGCTGCCGAAGTCCTATGGCAGCAAAGGCGCGGCATCTCGAATGGATCATGACAGGTAATCTCAAAGATCAAAGGGCGCATGGCCTTGATGCACTGCGCGGTATCGCAGCGTCTGCGGTCGTGTTTGTACACGCGGTGAAAATTCATCCGCTTGGTGTCAATTACACAGATTGGGGGGACGACTATTTTTTGATGGGAGTGCCGCTGTTCTTCATAATCAGCGCGATGTCCATGTCGCTGGCTTATCCAAAAGGGATTTCTTTTGATCGAAGCTGGGCCTATGCCTTGCGCAGGTTTTTTCGGATTGCACCACTCTTTTACCTTATGCTCTTTGCTTGGCTCTACGTAGGTCTCCAAGCTGAAACGGGTACGATCATCAGAAATATGGCATTTCTGTTTGGTTTTTTTCCCAGTGAACAAACCAGTCTCGTTCCTGCGGGATGGTCAATTGGCGTCGAAGCTATCTTCTATCTTCTGTTCCCCTTCCTTTGGGTTTGGCGGAACATATGGTCGGCAGTGTTTCTCTTATTAATTGCCTGCTTGGGATGGGCGGCAGTAAACGCAAATGGCCAGGGCGAAGTTCCTGACTATTACTATTGGACCAGCTTTTTCACGAACGCCCCATATTTTGCGTTGGGCCTGATCATCTGGTGCATCTACAGTTCGACACCCGCGTCGTTAAAGCGGCCAATTGGATATTTGACCCTCGCGGCGGGAATGGCCGGGTTGATTTGCCTATACTCGTATGGGCCAGTCGTTGATCAGACGCGAACGCAATACAAACCGGTTCCGCTCGTACTGGTACTGGGTTGGGGCTTCGCCTTTGCAAGCCTTGCGCTATCGCAGGCACTTCGACCCGTTTCTTTTCTCTATAACCCTTTTACCCGCTTTCTTGGAAAGATCAGTTACAGCCTATATCTGATGCATCCGTTTCTTATCTATAACACTAACCTGACCCGATGGGCCGCAACGCTAACGGACAACCCGGATCTTGTGGTGCCCGTGGTCTGCGCAGTTACCCTTGCCGTGGCAGTACCCATTGCAACTGTTATTTATTATGCCGTCGAAGTTCCGTTCATGCGTCTGGCCCGCCGGATAACCAAGCCAGATCTGAGAGATACAATGTCACGACGACAGGCGTCGTGATGGCAGAGCACACCCACCGGCACAATGCGGATCTATAGTACCAGGGGAATAATCTCGCCTCGATTGCGGGCGATCTCGGTAATGTCAAAATCACCGCTTTGCATTTCAGCCTCGCCCCGAACAACCATTGCAGAGTGATTTTTCACGATGACTTCGCGAACGATATCTGGCCGGCAGGCGCAGGACATGACGCATTGAAGTACCAGGTTCGCCAGCGCCTCTTTCCCGTCGAAATAGTCGGAGTTGTAATGTTCTTCCATTGTGGACCATTGCCAGTCTTCAATGACGAAGACGCCCCCTTCCGACATGCGCGGAAAAACGAGGTTGAACGACAACAACGTTTCCAAATACTGGTGCGATGCGTCATCTATGACGAGATCAATCTTCTCGTTGCCGAACTCTGCATCCAGCAATTCGCCGAACCGGTTGATGTCAGCCTGACTGACCCCCTTGTAAAGGCGCACGTTGTCCTGCCGCGTATACCTTTCTATATAAGCGTCAAGGTGAGGCAGTTCGCGCGTCGAATATTCAACTGCAACCAGTTTATCGGGCCGAAAAACACGATCGAGGAGAGCGACGCTCCCACCCTGCCATACTCCGATATCGACGATATTGTTAACATCAATCTTCGAGGTGCAATCCAGTTCAGCCTCGATCATTTCGCGGGTTTTCACCAGCAGAAACTCGTTATCGTTCGATGTGATTTCGTGGTATTCCGCAATATCGACCGTGGCGAAAAAATTGACGCCGTCAACGGTACATCTGTTCCGCTCGGACCAGACTATCGGTTGAATTTTCTTCTGTTGCGAACCGCCTGAAACTGAGCGCAAGACAGTCGAGACAACTTCCGTAAATTTGCTCACCACTATGCCCTTACCTGATGGCTAGTGTGCTTCATCTCCTGAAAGGCACGGGTTTACAAGCTTCCTTTACATCAAACGCAGAAAGAAGCGCGAGGCAGCCGTTTCACGGCCTTGAAAATGGGCTGGGTCAGAATATGATCGCCGAGAACGGTGCAAGCCTTCATGTATTGCCCGGCGTTGAAAAAGATAGGTTTTATTCTGCATGCCAAGGTTGAATAAAACCGGATGCCTGAGTTGAATAAGGCATATTTTGCCGAAAATGTGACTCTGATTAGCCAAGCCCCCAGGCCATTTCCCGCGATTCTTGTTGAATCTTTATAATAGAAAGGCCAGAACCAGCCGGACATCTATGCAAGGTGATAATCTATGCTCGCGGAACTTCGGGAACAATATCTGACCACGGTTGCCCGTGCCCTGGATGGCACGATCTATGAAGACCCACCAATTCTGTTTGGAGACACCAAACCGGATTATGACTCCAAGAACCGTGAATACGGCTGGGATTGGCCGTCTGTTGCGTTCACTATGGTGGGCAGCAAGCGGTTGGCCAATGTTCGCGCCATGGTGGAATCCGTCATTGGCAACCAGGTTCCCGGCGATTTTGTAGAAACCGGTGTATGGCGTGGCGGTGCCAGCATCTTTGCGAAAGCGGTTCTCTTTACATATGGCCAGAATGACAGACGTGTCGTTCTGTGTGACTCTTTCAAGGGACTGCCCGAGCCGAACGAAGAACTTTACCCTCACGACAAGGGGTCTGATTTCCACAAGTACGATGCCCTGGCCGTGTCAGCCGATTCTGTAAGGGCGAATTTCGAAAAGTTCGGGCTTCTGGACGATAATGTCGTGTTCATCGAGGGCTTTTTCAAGGACACCATGCCCTTGGTGCCCAGCGAACAGATTGCAGTGCTGCGTCTTGACGGCGACATGTATGAATCAACCATTGATCCTTTGCGGCACCTTTTCAGCAAGGTCTCGAAAGGCGGATGGATCATCGTTGACGACTATCACGTGGTTCCCGCAGCCAAAGCTGCCGTTCATGACTATCTTGACGAAGTGGGCTATCAGCCACCCGCGATCAACGAAATCGATGGTGTGGGCGTCTATTTCCAAAAGGTCTAGAGAGGACCGGGCCTTGGGTTCTGGTCACGGGTCAGGTTGCGCCCGCCGCTTGCGGGCGCAGCTGACGCCGGCGCCCGTCACCTGAACACCTCAAACGTCACGCTCAGCAAGGCTGCGGCCCGTTCGTGTTTCAGAATGGCCGACCAGGCAAACACCCTGGGGGTGCTACCGGGCAGAAACCTCGACATTCCGATGAACGTCCAGAATGTGGAACTGATTCAAGTTCTGAAAGCGGATCTTTCACATGGTACCGCTGTCTTCGGCAACCCTTTCGGACGTCGCACGGTGGGCACCACACCGAATGCAATCCTCGCACCCGCCCTCAATTTCCAGTTCATTCACTGAAAGTTGGTGCGGTCGAGAAGACTCGAACTTCCACGGGAGTTACCCCACAGCGACCTCAACGCTGCGCGTCTACCAATTCCGCCACGACCGCACTGCCAATGACTTGGTAAAGCGGCGTATAGACGTTGGTGCGCGCGATGTGAAGAGGCAAAAACGCAGTGGTTTAAATTCCTTCGCCACGGGCATATCTCTCCAGTGAACAACACGCCATTGACCTGACAGGAGCCACACGATGCCCCCGCCCGATAACCGCCCGATCGTTCAGATCGATATTGTCTCGGATATTGTGTGTCCCTGGTGCGTTGTCGGGTTTCGACAGCTTGACATGGCGTTGCAGCAACAGGGTGTCCTTGCCCGGCTTCGCTGGCATCCGTTCGAGTTGAACCCGGACATGCCCCCCGAAGGCCAGAACCTGCGCGAACATATCATGGCGAAATACGGCTCAACCGCCGAGCAAAGCCAGCAGGCCCGGGACAAGCTTACCTCGATCGGGGCCGAGCTGGGTTTTGCCTTCAACTTCGACGATGACAGCAGAATGGTGAACACATTCGCGGCGCATCAGTTGCTGGATTGGGCGGAATCAGCCGGCCAACAACATCCATTGAAACTGGCTCTGTTCGACGCCTATTTCACAAAGCAGAGGGATGTTTCCGATATGGATGTTCTGCTGGAAGTTGTTCGATCCATCGGGCTGGACGCAGATATGGCGCGACAAGCGCTTGAAAGCGGAAAACACATAGCCCCGGTGCGTGAAAAGCAGCTGTTCTGGACCAGCCGGGGCATTTCAGGCGTGCCATCCATGGTTTTTGGCGGAAAATATCTGCTGACCGGCGCACAGGGTTCTGAAACCTATTCGCAGGTTCTGCAACGTTGCCTGTCCGAGGCCGCCTGACCCCTTTTCTTGACCGATCCAGACGGATATGAGACCGGCATGGAATGGAAAATCACCGATGGTCTGACCAGCTATGACGACGCCGTTGCCTTTATGGAGGCGCGCGTCGCCGCAATCGCAAATGGCGAAGCCGACGAATGTGTCTGGCTGTTGGAACACCCGCCGCTGTATACGGCCGGAACTTCGGCCAAGATCGAGGATCTGACCGACCCCGATCGTTTTCCCGTTTACGAAAGCAAACGCGGCGGCGAATACACCTATCACGGGCCCGGTCAGCGTGTCGCCTATGTCATGCTGGATTTGAACAAACGTGGTCGCGACGTGCGTCAGTTTGTGAAACAGCTGGAGACCTGGGTGATCTCGGCGCTGGCGGAATTCAACGTGCAAGGCGAGATCCGTGATGGGCGCGTTGGGGTTTGGGTTCGGCGTGATGACAAGCCGTTGACAGTGACCGGCAAACCGGCGGAAGACAAGATCGCCGCCATTGGTCTGCGCCTGCGCAAATGGGTCAGTTTTCACGGAATCTCGGTGAATGTCGAACCGGATCTGGAACATTTTTCCGGCATCGTCCCTTGCGGGATCAGCGAATACGGCGTGACCTCATTGGTCGATCTGGGGTTGCCGGTAACGATGGCAGACCTTGATGCCGCACTGAAAAAGACATTCGCAGACGTTTTCGGTCCTGTGGCACCCTGAATCCATCCGTCGATCACTGCGCAGCGAATCGCTGCGCGCCACTGTCGCAAACAACAATCCCTGTGACCGGCTGGCTCTGTTTCCCACGCGTAAGGCAATTAACCCTGAATTCGGTGGATTTATGGAAGTCTTTAAGCATTTTTTAACTCAGGTGGATACAAAGGCTCTGTTAACGAGTAATATGGAACTGCCAATCAAGAGTGAGTGGTATGTTAACCGGTGATCCTGGGCTCGCCCTCGAAATCCGAGAAGTGTTTGGTTACGAGTCTGCCGTTCCGACCCCAAATCGGAACGGCAATTCTCTTTGAGGCACCGCTATTCTTCCTGATGCCCAAATCGGGAAGAACCGACGCAGGCGCGGCCGGCCTGTTCCAGTTCGAGCGTCGCATGACCCACCCCGAAACGGACTTGCAGCGTGTGCCTGACACTGTCCCGTACCATTTCGGCATTTGACCAGGCGTTCGCATCGATGACCAGATGCGCCGTCAGCGCGGGCTGCCGTTCCTGCATGCTCCACAAATGCACGTGATGCACTTCGGACACCCCATCTGTTTCTTCGATCGCCGCGGCAACCTGCTCTGGCTCCAGGTCGGGCGGAGCGCCCAGCATCAGAACGCGGACCGTCTCGCCTATCTCTTCTTTGACATGCCACATGATGTAGACCGAGATCAGGATCGTCACCGCCGGGTCCACCCACGTCCAGCCGAACAGGATCACTGCGGTGCCCGCTACGATCACGGCGATTGATCCCAAGGCGTCCGCAACATTATGGATGAATGCGGCCCGGATATTCATGCTGTCCTTGGCCATGGTATACGTCAGAGCAGCGGTTACGAGATCGACCACCAATGCCAGCGCGGCGACCCAGACCACAAGCCATCCGTTGATCGGCTCGGGTTCAAAAAACCGCATGACGCCTTCGTAGAACAGATAGACCGACAACACGATCAACGTGGTGTAGTTGATCAATGCCGCAACGACCTCCGCCCGGCCATAGCCAAAGCTCATCCGAGGATCAGCCGGACGCCGTGCAATCTTGCGGGCGAAAAACGCGATGATCAGCGCAACAGCGTCCGAAAAGTTGTGCAGCGCGTCGGCAATCAACGCCAGAGAACCCGAAATGATGCCCCCGATGACCTGAGCCAATGTCAGGAACATGTTCACCGCAATCGCCCAGGCGACGCGCGCATCGCCTGCGTCTGGATCAATGTGGTTGTGCTGGTGACCATGCCCGGTGTGGGAATGCTGGTGTGCCATATCGTTTCATGTCCCTTGTTACGGCTTCCGAGAACATGTAATTCCTCTAGCTACTAGAGGTTCAAGGGGTCGCAACGGAAAAATGTATTCGATCGGGGACTTATCGCGCCGAACCGGAGTGAAAATTCCGACAATCCGGTTTTATGAAGACAAAGGCCTGTTGCCCATGCCAGAGCGAACCGTGGGCAATCAACGCCGGTATGACGATGCGGCGTTGAAACGGCTGATCTTCATTCGCCATTGCCGTGATCTGGGATTGCCACTGGCCGACGTCGTGGGTTTGCTGTCCCTTGAAGGCGCGTCTGGCAGCGACCTTAACCGGGCGCACGAAATTGCCGAAAAGCAACTGGCCGACCTCCGGGACCGAATTGCCCGTCTGCAAAACCTCCAGGCTGAACTGACCCGAATTGCAGCGGCCTGCGACGGGCAGCACGATCATGTCTGTGCCGTGCTGCACGCGTTTCAGGATCATGGCGAATGCATGGGGCCCCATGGCGCCGAATGATCAGGCGAGAGCGGCGCTGATCTTTTTCGCGTGTTCACCGATAAGCTCGAAATCCCCCATCTTGCCCGGCGGGCGCATGGAAACCCCTTCGTGCCGCGGCAGGACGTGAAAATGCAGGTGGAAGACTTCCTGCCCGCCTGCCGCCTCGTTGAATTGCTGAATCGTCACCCCGTCCGCGTCAAATGCGGACTTGACCGCCCGGGCCATCTTCTGAACCGTTTTCATGACCGCCATCAGTTGCTCGGGTGTGGCATCCAGTACGTTGCGGCATGGTGTTTTGGGGATCACCAACAGATGCCCGTCCGCGCGCGGCATGATATCCATGAAAGCCAGCGTTTCATCATCCTCGTACACGCGCATGCACGGGATTTCTTCGCGCAGGATTTTGGCAAAGATATTGTCGGGGTCGTAATCAGCCATCTCAAACCTCTGAATTGCGGGTCTTGTCACAGTTCTGAGACGCGCGCGGGCAACGGTCAAGGTGGAACTCTGCCACCGGCCTTGCCACATCGACGGGCCGGGCTTGAATTCTCATCCGCCATGCCCAGATAACCCACGTTCAAGGCCGGAAAATCGTGCGGCACCCGCCTGCCCGCGACAATTAATCTTGATCCAGATCAAACTCGGCCATTGAAGGTGCCCTCTTCACATTCTAAAACCAGCAGGAATCCCGCGCGTTGGAGAGGTCCGACTGCGCGGTGCAGTTGCAACAGGAGGCACCTATAATGGCAGACGCAGCCATTCACGGTCACGACCATGAAGATCAGCGCAGCTTTTTCCAGCGCTGGTTCATGTCGACCAACCACAAGGACATCGGGATTCTGTACCTGGTCGTTTCGGCCCTTGCCGGTCTGATCTCGGTGGCGATGACCGTTTACATGCGGCTCGAGCTGATGCACCCGGGCGTTCAGTACATGTGTCTGGAAGGCTTCATGGCCGACCCGTGTACGCCCAACGGGCATCTGTGGAACGTGATGATCACCTATCACGGTGTTCTGATGATGTTCTTTGTTGTCATCCCTGCCCTGTTCGGCGGATTTGGCAACTATTTCATGCCGTTGCAGATCGGTGCGCCGGATATGGCGTTCCCGCGGATGAACAACCTGTCCTTCTGGCTCTATGTCGCTGGTACCTCGCTGGGTGTCGCCTCGCTGCTGGCCCCCGGCGGCAACGATCAGATGGGATCGGGCGTGGGCTGGGTTCTGTACCCGCCGCTGTCGACGACCGAAGGCGGCATGTCCATGGACCTGGCGATTTTCGCCGTGCACGTATCGGGCGCCTCCTCGATCCTCGGCGCGATCAACATGATCACCACCTTCCTGAACATGCGTGCCCCGGGCATGACCCTGTTCAAGGTGCCGCTGTTCAGCTGGTCGATCTTCGTCACTTCGTGGCTGATTCTGCTGTCGCTGCCGGTTCTGGCTGGCGCGATCACCATGCTGCTGATGGACCGCAACTTTGGTTTCACCTTCTTTGACCCGGCCGGTGGCGGCGACCCGATCCTGTATCAGCACATCCTGTGGTTCTTCGGACACCCGGAAGTGTACATCGTGATCCTGCCCGGTTTCGGCATCATCAGCCATGTCATTGCGACCTTCTCGCGCAAGCCGATCTTCGGCTATCTGCCGATGGTCTGGGCGATCATCGCAATCGGCGTGCTGGGCTTTGTCGTGTGGGCGCACCACATGTACACTGTCGGCATGTCGCTGCGTCAGCAGGCCTATTTCATGCTGGCCACGATGGTCATCGCGGTTCCGACGGGGGTCAAGGTGTTCTCGTGGATCGCGACCATGTGGGGCGGCTCGATCGAGTTCAAGACACCGATGCTGTTCGCCTTCGGCTTCCTGTTCCTGTTCACCGTCGGCGGTGTGACCGGTGTGGTTCTGTCGCAGGCCGGTGTCGACCGTGCCTATCATGACACCTACTATGTGGTGGCACACTTCCACTACGTGATGAGCTTGGGTGCTGTTTTTGCGATCTTTGCTGGGGTGTACTTCTACTTCAGCAAGATGACGGGCCGTCAGTATTCCGAGTTCTGGGGCAAGGTTCACTTCTGGCTGTTCTTCATCGGCGCCAACCTGACCTTCTTCCCGCAGCACTTCCTGGGCCGTCAGGGCATGCCGCGCCGTTACATCGACTACCCCGAGGCATTTGCCCAGTGGAACTTTGTATCGTCGATTGGTGCGTTCATCTCGTTCGCCTCGTTCCTGCTGTTCTTCGGCATCGTGTTCTACGCCCTGTTCCGTGGCGCGAAAGAGACACGTCCGAACCCGTGGAACGAATACGCGGATACGCTGGAATGGACCCTGCCGACGCCGCCGCCCGAACACACGTTCGAGCAGCTGCCCAAGCAGGAAGACTGGGACAAAGGCCACGCGCACTGATCCCGATCTGATACAAGGAAACCCCGCCCAAGTGGCGGGGTTTTTCGTTTTCCACCTCTGCCGGTTCGCCAAGTGTGCCAAAATCCGCTATGATACCCCCACAGAACAGTCGGAGGATCGGCAATGCCGGAAATCGACTTTTGGTATTCAATCGGCAGCACTTACAGCTTCCTTACCGTGATGCGTCTGGACGACTGGTGCGCAGAACATGACGCCACCGTTAACTGGCGGCCCTTTAATGTGCGCACGGTCATGTCAGCCCAGCAGAATATCCCGTTCGCCGGAAAACCCGAAAAATCCGCATATATGTGGCGTGATATCGAACGTCGCTGTGCCAAGTATCACATCCACGCCAGCCTGCCCGCGCCCTATCCGATTTCCGATCTTGCCTTGGCCAATCAGGTCGCTCTGCTTGGTATGATGGATGGATGGGGCAAGTCTTTTACCCAAAACCTATACCGCATCTGGTTCGAGGAAGGCGTCGAGGCGGGCAGCGAAAGCGCCTTGTCCGAAGCTTTGCTGCGGTGCCAGCAGGATCCTCGTCTGACACTGGCACGCGCGCGCAGCCCGGACATCGTCACCGCGCTGGAAGCTGAAACAGACATCGCCGTAAAACTGGGTGTTTTCGGCGCCCCCAGTTTCGTGGTGAGACAAGAGGTGTTCTGGGGCGACGACCGTTTGGATGACGCCTTGTCCTGGGCGCGTGTAGGCCACGTGGTCTGATCAAAACCCGTCGACTTGACGCAGCACTGCGATATGTTTCCGGTATGCCGTACAAATGGAATCAGACATCCGAAACCGTACACGAGTTGCGCCTCTGGCCGCACAACTCTCTGCCGCGACGTGGGGCGATGATTACCATCCTGTCCGTGTTTCTGTTCGGTTTGATCCCGTTGCTGGCCGTGCTTGGGTCGGTCGTGTTGTGGGGCCTGTTGCCGTTTCTGCTGTTGACGGTGCTTGGGCTTTGGCTGGCGATTCAGGCGAACTATCGCGCGCGCAGTACGTTTGAGGTTTTTACCTTGTCCGATTCACAAGCCCGCCTGGTGCATCACACCCCGGGCAAGGACCAACAGGAATGGTCGTGCAATCGCTATTGGGCACGACCTGAAATGTACGAAAAAGGTGGTCCGGTGCCACACTACGTCACGCTCGTCGGAGACGGGCGTGAGGTCGAAGTCGGGGCGTTTTTGTCGGAAGACGAGCGTATCACGCTCTACGACGACCTGGCCAGGAAACTGCGCGACCCCGTCGCGCAGTAGGTGTTTCAGCCTGATATCTCAGCAGTCGCTGTTGGACGCAGCGCAAAGGTGGTCCTTGACCATGGGTCCGACCTTGCCGAAGTCCATCTGTCCGGTATAGCGGGTCTTCAGCTCGCCCATGACCTTGCCCATGTCCCGAATGGAACCGGCACCGGTTGAAGTGATCGCAGCCTGAATCGCCTTTGACACTTCGTCATCATCCAGTTGCTTGGGCAGAAACTCTTCGATGACGGCGACTTCCTGCATCTCGCGCTCGGCCAGGTCCAGGCGTCCGCCCTCTTCATAGGCGCGCGCACTTTCCTTGCGTTGCTTGGTCATTTTACCAAGTATTTCAAGCACCTCTGCATCGCCGCAGCCCTTGACCTCTTCATTGTCCGAGGCGCGCGCGGCGATGTCGCGGTCCTTGATGGCCGCGTTGATCAACCGCAGTGTCGACAGACGCTCGGCTGCTTTGTCTTTCATTGCTTGCTTCAGGGCGGCATTCACCCGTGATCGCATGTCCATTTGGCTTGTCCATCCCCATGACAACGGAACCCCGAACATATCTAAACAAAAAGCGTGTTACAACCGGGGGCGACCAAGCTTAACCCATTGAAAAATAACAATAGCCCAAAAATTGAACAGACTTGACCCAAGCGCTTAACCCCCTTAGGTATGCGCCGGTTTACCTTGCAGGAGAGTCGCGCCATGGCCCAGAACGCCCCGTCCAAGCCCACCGCATGTCTGGCTTTGGCCGATGGAACGCTGTTTTACGGCATCGGTTTCGGTGCAACCGGACAGACCGTGGCTGAACTCTGCTTCAACACAGCGATGACCGGATATCAGGAGATCATGACCGACCCGTCTTATGCCGGGCAGATCGTCACCTTCACCTTCCCCCATATCGGCAATGTCGGCGTGAACCCGGAAGACGACGAAACCGGTGATCCGGTCGCCGCTGGCATGGTCGTCAAATGGGATCCGACCGAGCCGTCCAACTGGCGCTCGGCCGAGGAGCTCAAGGGCTGGCTTGCCCGCCGTGGACGCATCGCCATCGGCGGCGTTGATACCCGCCGTCTGACCCGCGCCATCCGCCAGCAGGGCGCGCCGCATGTGGCGCTGGCTCATGATCCCGAGGGCAATTTCGACATCGAAGCACTGGTTGCTGCGGCCCGCGGCTTTGCCGGGCTAGAAGGTATGGACTTGGCCAGGGATGTCACCTGTGCCCAGAGCTACCGCTGGGATGAAATGCGCTGGGCCTGGCCGGAAGGGTACAAGCGGCAAGAGGCCCCCGCCCACAAAGTCGTGGCTGTCGACTATGGTGCAAAGCGCAATATTCTGCGCTGTCTCGCCTCGGCTGGATGTGATGTAACCGTGTTGCCAGCGACGGCGACGGCTGCCGAAGTGCTGGCCCATCAGCCGGATGGCGTTTTCCTTTCGAACGGTCCCGGCGACCCGGCCGCAACGGGTGTCTATGCTGTGCCGATGATCAAGGAAATTCTGGACACAACCGATCTGCCCGTCTTTGGTATCTGCCTTGGCCACCAGATGCTGGCGCTGGCGTTGGGCGGTCATACAGTCAAGATGAACCACGGCCACCACGGCGCGAACCACCCGGTCAAAGATCTGGACACCGGCAAGGTCGAAATCACGTCGATGAATCACGGTTTTGCCGTGGACGCGCAGTCTTTGCCGGAAGGCGTGGTCGAGACCCACAGATCGCTGTTTGACGGCTCGAACTGCGGTATCCGCATGACTGACAGACCTGTATACTCGGTACAATACCACCCCGAAGCGTCGCCCGGACCCCAGGACAGTTTTTACCTGTTCGAACGTTTCGCCGATGCGATGGAAAAGAAAAAAGAGCAGGCATAAACCCTTAAGTTACCAGAGTTAACGGCACATTAACCTTGTTTGATCAACCCTGAGCGCAGGTAACTGTGCCAGGGTTTCTTTATGGTTGAACTTAACCTTCAGGATTTTACAAACGCGTCCCCGATCCCGGCGCCCGGATTTCGCAAACCGCTGGGCACATGCCTGCTGGAAACCGAGGTCATCACCCGTTCGCAACTGGACCATGCGCTGAGCCTGCAAACCAGGCAGAAAGCGCCGCTTGGCGAGATTCTGGTTGGCGAAGGGTATGCCACCAGGCAGGACGTTCTGAAGGCCCTGTCCACACAGTTCGGGTGGCAGATCGCGGACCTCGAACAAATTCCACCGATGCCCGGATTGTGCAACCTAAAGCCGGTGGATTTCTGGCTTGAGCACAATGTCATTCCCTGGATGCGCATCGGCCCTCTGGTTTTGGTCGCCACTGCCCGGCCCGATCGTTTTGCAACCGTGATCGCCGAGATACAGGACTGCGACTATGCCATCCTGCCGGTTCTTGCGGATTCTCATCAGATCGACCGGGTCATTGCACAGCACTTCCCGCGGACACTTGCAAAGGCGGCCGAAACCCGAGTGAACGCGGCGCAAAGCTGCCGCAACTGGACCGCCGGGCCCCGGCTTGTATCATCTGCGACAACGCTGGGTGTGCTGTGTCTTTTCGCCCTGTTCCCCTCGTTTGGATTGATGGTTTTGTTGGGCGCGGCCGTAGGCAGTTTGGTTCTTTTTGCGGCCTTTCGGATAATGGGCACCCTGGCCTGTCTCAGTGACCGCCTGAAAAAGCCGACTCAGCCAACAGAGGCGGCAATCGCACTCCGCCACCCCTGCGTGTCCATCATGGTGCCGTTGTACAAGGAGCGAGAAATCGCGAATGCTCTGGTGCAACGGCTGCAAAGGCTGACCTATCCCAAAGCGCTGCTGGACGTCATTCTCGTGCTCGAGGCGACGGATGACGTGACGCGCGACGCGCTTGCGCAGGTGGCTCTGCCCAGTTGGATGCGTGTTGTTGAAGTCCCGGAACTGAACGGACTGACCACCAAACCGCGCGCCATGAATTACGCGCTGGACTTTTGCCGTGGTGACATCGTTGGCGTTTGGGATGCCGAAGACGCACCACAGCCAGATCAAATCGAACGTGTGGTTGCGCATTTCACCCAAGCTTCACCCGAGGTGGTTTGCCTGCAAGGTGTTTTGGACTACTACAACCCCCGCACGAACTGGCGGTCACGCTGTTTCACCATCGAATACAACAGCTGGTTTCGGGTGATCCTGCCGGGCATCGCACGTATGGGGTTGGTCGTCCCGCTTGGGGGAACGACGTTCTTTTTCCGCCGCGAAAAGCTCTTGGAACTGGGCGGCTGGGACGCTCACAATGTCACCGAAGATGCGGATTTGGGCGTGCGGCTTTGCCGGGCGGGTTACCGGACCGAGATGGTGGACACCGCCACCTTCGAAGAGGCGAATTTCCGAGCCTGGCCGTGGGTGAAGCAACGCTCACGCTGGCTCAAGGGGTTCATGGTCACCTATCTTGTGCACATGCGGGACCCGCGGAAACTGTATGCTGATTTGGGTGCGGCCAAGTTTATCGGGCTACAGGCGTTCTTTCTGGGTACTCTGGGTCAGTTCTTGCTGGCCCCTGTTCTATGGATTTTCTGGCTATGCACCTTGGGTATACCCAATCCGATGGAGCAAATCCTGCCGCAGCAGATCACGACAGCGCTGATCTGGCTGTTTCTGGCAACCGAGGCCCTGAACATATGCGTCGGGATCATCGCTGTATCCGCGCGTGAACGTCGGTTTTTGCTGCCGTGGGTACCGACGATGTGTCTGTATTTCCCTCTGGGGGTGGTTGCCGGTTACAAAGCCCTGTGGGAACTGGCGACAAATCCGTTCTTTTGGGACAAAACCCAACACGGGCAGGCCAGTGAAGACGTTCCACTGGCCTGACGTTCATTTATCGCGACGACTGGCATCCTGTTTCAGACGTGTCATGAACGCGATTGAAATATGTTCCTTCAACGCCTGCCCGGCGGCTTCCTCGTCTCGGGCTGCGATGGCCTCGACGATTCCCTTATGCTCACTTTGCGCAATCTCGCCACGCCCCTGAACTGCCAGCGAAGTGGTCGCCATCAAAGCCATGGTCCGGTGGACCAGATCGAGTTGCTGAACCAGATAGCGGTTGTGTGACGCCAGATGAATCTGTTCGTGAAACCGTCGGTTGGCGCGCGACAAGGCCGTAGGGTCATCGATCAGCTTGTCGTCTTCGACGACCATGTCCTGAAGAACCTTGATTTCTTCTTCGGTGGCGTGTTTTGCAGCCAGGCGCGCAGCAAGCCCTTCAAGTTCCCGGCGCACGATGTAAAGCTCGGCCATCTGGTTGTGATCCAGGGACGCGACGATCAACGACCGCCCGTCCCGTTCCAGCAAAGACTGGGTTTCCAACCGTTGCAGCGCTTCGCGGATCGGGGTGCGTGACACTCCGAAACGCTCTGCCAGCTCGCTTTCGACCAACCGATCACCGGGCTTGTAGACGCCCACATCGATGGCTTCCAGGATAAGGCTGTAGGCGTCCTTGGTCGGGGATCGGGTCTGGCTCATGGGATCGTTTGTCTCCTCGTTCGGACATGTCTAGCCGTGACAGGGGGCGGCGATCAAGTACAGCATTGAAAACCGCCCGGCTGCGCCCTAAACCCAAACCATGGTCAAACCTTCGTTTCGTCATGTCACACAATGGGTGTTCGATCTGGACAACACCCTGTACCCACCGCATATGCGGCTGTTCGATCAGATAGAAGTTCTGATGACGGATTATGTGGTGCAAGCCATCGGTGTTGACCGGGCCGAGGCCGACCGGCTACGTGCGCATTACTGGCGGGAATACGGAACCACGCTGGCCGGGTTGATGGCCGAACATGATCTGGACCCCGACCCCTACCTGCACGCGGTACATCAGGTTGACATGAGCCACATGGACCCGGATGCGGAACTGGCCGATCACATCCGCGCCCTGCCCGGGCGACGTATTGTCTATACCAACGGCAGCGCGCCTTATGCTGAACGGGTTTTGCAGGCTCGAGGACTTTCAGGCCTGTTCGACGCGATCTATGGCGTTGAACATGCCGAGTATCGCCCCAAGCCGGAAAAGACCGCCTTCGAGACGATCTTTGCCCGCGACGGTATTCAGGCCGACAAAGCCGCGATGTTCGAAGATGACCCGCGCAATCTCGCGGCCCCGCACGAGATGGGAATGCGCACGGTTCATGTTTCTCCGGACCCGCATGAAGCCGATCACATCCACCATCACACGGACGATCTGACCGCGTTTCTGGCGCGCCTGCGATAGGCTGTCACACTGCGACGATCTGCACGTTCTGCCCGCGCATCCACACCCCTATATGCGCGGCAGCGACGAACAGATGGAGACCCCGATGAGCGCGATTGACATGCCGCTGCGCCTGCCGATTTGGCAGCGCCTTTTCTTTGCAATTCCCGTCTTTGGATGGTTGGCGCGCGACGCGGTCAACGCCAAGGCAGAAGACTTGTATTACACCGCCGCTGCGATTTTCAGCATGTGGGGCTGTTCCATCATGTTGTTCGGCCTTCCCGGCCTCTACATCCCTGCCCTTATGATGGTGCCGCTGATGTTTCTGATCCTCATCCTGATTTCACGGGGCTGAAATACGGGACAGGATGTCACTTGGCACTCGGGGCAGATCCGAACTAGGTTTTGCCCAGAATGATGAGAGGCGCCATGTCCGACAGCTGTGACATCCTGATTTCCGGTGGCGGGATCGCCGGTCTGACCGCCGCGGCGGTATTCGGAACGGCAGGTTTTGAAGTGATCTGCGTTGATCCGAGCCCTCCGATCACCGAGCGGGACGTGGACGGGTCAGACCTGCGCACCACGGCTTTTTTGCAGCCTGCGCGCGGCCTGCTGGAACAATGCGGTCTGTGGGCAAGACTGGATGCACAGGCGGCCCCGTTGCAAGTCATGCGGATCGTTGACGCCGGGGGTGACTTGCCCGAGCCACGCGTCGTCCGCGACTTCAACGCGGCCGACATCTCCGAACAACCTTTCGGCTGGAACCTGCCCAACTGGCTGTTGCGCCGTGAAATGGTGGCAAGACTGGCCGAGTTGCCAAATGTCGATTTCCGCCCCGGCACCGCGACCACCAGCCTGTTCACCCGAACCGCCGAAGCCCGCGTGGGCCTGAGCGATGGAACCCGCGTACGGTGCAGACTTGTGCTTGCTGCCGATGGTCGCAATTCGCCAATGCGCGAAGCGGCCGGCATCAAGGTGCACACAACTCGATATGGGCAAAAGGCGCTGGCATTTGCGGTGACGCACCCAATTCCACACGAGAATGTCTCGACCGAGATTCACAGATCCGGGGGACCGTTCACGCTGGTGCCTCTGCCGGATTGGAACGGCCAGCCCTCGTCCGCCATCGTCTGGATGGAACGCGGCCCGAAGGCCGTTGAACTCCTGAACCTGGAACCCGAGTCATTCGAGGCCGCCATGACCTCTCGGTCCTGCGGTTTGTTCGGCCCGCTGAAATTGGCATCCCGCAGAACGATCTGGCCGATCATCAGCCAATCGGCGGAACGGTTGGCGGGTGAACGCGTCGCGCTGATGGCCGAGGCGGCGCATGTGGTGCCTCCCATCGGGGCCCAGGGATTGAACATGTCTCTGGGCGACCTGCGTTGCCTGCTGGATTTGGCGCAGGCCCGGCCCGAAGGTCTGGGAGACGAACAGATGCTGGGCGCCTATCACAAGGCCCGTCACACCGAAGTCGAGATGCGCGTCAAAGGTATTGATTTGCTGAACCGCGCCTCGATGATCGAGACGCGGCCGCTGCGGGATGCACGGGCGATGGGGCTGAGCGCGCTCTATTCCCTGCCACCAGTGCGCAAGACTTTGATGCAGATGGGCCTTGGCGTTCGCTAAGGCCCGGTCCGCTTACAGAACCTGATCCAGCACCCGTTTCAAACGCGCGATGGTGCCGTCCACGTCGTACAGCTTGTCGAGCCCGAACAGACCCAACCGAAACGTGCTGAACCCTTCAGGCTCATCACATTGCAATGGAACACCCGCGGCAATCTGCATGCCCAGTGCCGCAAATTTCTTGCCGTTCTGGATTTCCGGATCCGAGGTGTAGCTGACCACAACTCCGGGCGCGCCGAAACCGTCGGCCGCAACCGAAACAACACCCTTGTCCTTCAGCATCGACCGCACACCGTCACCCAGCGCCCACTGCGCCGTCCGCAACCTTTCGAACCCGTATTCACGAGTCTCTGCCATGGTGTCGCGGAAGGCCAGCAACGCATCGGTCGGCATCGTGGCGTGGTAGGCGTGGCCGCCGTTTTCATAGGCTTGCATGATCTGCCGCCATTTCTTCAGATCAATGGCGAAACTGTCAGAACTGGTCTGCTCCAGACGTGCCTCTCCGCGTTCAGACAACATGACCAGACCGGCACATGGCGACGCGCTCCACCCTTTCTGCGGCGCCGAGATCAGAACATCGACACCGGTGGCTTTCATGTCCACCCAGGCGCAACCCGACGCAATGCAATCCAACACCATCAACGCACCCACCTCATGCGCCGCGCTTGCCAGCGCGGTCACATAATCATCCGGCAGAATGACCCCCGCCGACGTTTCGACATGCGGAGCAAAAACAACACCGGGCTTTTGTTCGCGAATCGAAGCGACGACCTCTTCGATCGGAGCAGGCGCAAAAGGCGATGGGCTGGAATTGCCAGTCTCGCGCGCCTTCATCACGGTGGTCGAGCTGGTCAGGGCACCGCTTTCGATGATCTGGCTCCACCGGTACGAGAACCATCCATTGCGAACCACCAGCACATCCGCGCCGCGCGCAAACTGTCGGGCGACCGCTTCCATGGCATAGGTTCCACCGCCGGGAATAACGGCAACGCCATCCGCGTTGTACACGCCCTTCAACATATCCGAAATGTCGCGCATCACCTGCTGAAACTTCTGCGACATATGGTTCAGCGAGCGGTCGGTAAATACGACCGAGAATTCTTCGAGCCCGTCCGGGTCAACGGTTTCCAGCAAGCCTGGCATGGCGCATCCTCTCCAAAGCGTTTTCGAAGTCTTGTCCGCTTTGTCAGTGCGGGTAAAGCCCTTTCGCTGCAAAATTTGACCCAACGTAAAGCTTAACAAACACTTAATTTTTCTCACTTAGTTTCCTGAAAACAGGAAAATGACGCCAACCAGTGTCACTTCCCCTTTACACTTCTACTTGCTTCTGAACAGATGCGCACACTTTATACTTGAAGGGATAGATTCACCCGTGACGATACAAAAGCGGATCAGCTTCCAGTTCGTTCGAGACGAAGTAAAACGACGCATTGAAAGCCGTGTCTGGCCACAAGGATCGCTTTTGCCGACGGAGACCCAGCTGGCAGAGGAGTTCAATTGCGCCCGGGCCACTGTGAACAGAGCCTTGAGAGAACTGGCCGACCAGGGCTTTGTCGAGCGCAAACGCAAAAGCGGCACACGTGTCAAGAAAGAGCCCAGCAAACACGCCAAACTCGAATTGTCACTGGCGCGGCAAGTGGTCGAAAGCCGGAATGCAAACTATCGTTATGCGCTTGTTGAAAGGAATGTGGTCACCAGCCCTAGGTGGCTTTCCTCGCAGATCAACGTGGCACCGGATGCGCGTGTTCTACATGTAATCTGTATGCACTATGCAGACAATCGGCCCTTCCAGATGGAAGAACGATGGATCAACATCGAGGCCGTACCTGATGTGGAGGACGCGGACCTGTTCGAACAGGGGCCACATGAATGGCTGTTGACAGCCGCACCTTTCACCGATGCCGAGGTCGCTTTCTGTGCCATTTCCGCAGATGCGCGACTGGCAGAATTCATGGGCACCACGGCGGGAACATCCATGATTCAAATGGAGCGCACCACCTGGAAAGAAGACAGGCCGCTTACCTTTGCGCGCATGACTCACCATCCGGGGTACTGCATCCGCACGAAATACTGACTCTGTTCAGCCAATGGGACCGGGCAGACGTTCTTCGCTCAGCAGAACGTTGGCCTCGACGTCGCCTGCACCCGGCAGAGTCATGATCCTGCGCCGCAATACACGTTCGAAATCGGCCAAGTCCCGGGCCACGACACGCAGTCGATAGTCATACAGCCCCAGCACGTGTTCGACTGTCTGCACCTCGGGCACGGCACTGACAGCGCGCTCAAAATCTTCAAGACTGACTTGGCCCTTGCGCCCCAGCTTGATGCCCAGAAAGACTGTGACACCGAACCCCAGCGCCTCGGCATTCAGACGCAGCCGACGGCCCTTGATTATTCCTGCCTCTTCCAGCCGGCGAATGCGGCGCCACGTGGCGGGTTGGGACAACCCGAACCGGCGACCCAATGCTCCGGCACTTTGCGTGGCATCCTGTTGCAGCGCGCGAAGCAGACGGCGATCAACCTCATCCAGCTCGATCATACCGGCAGCACCTCGTCCCGCTTGACCCGCGCGATGTGCATAAGGGCCTCGATATCGGCAATATGAGGCAGGGTCAGAATCCGGTCGCGATAAAGCTGCTGATAATGCTTCATGTCTCTTGCAATGACGGAAAGACGAACATCGACACGACCCAGAAAGGTCTGGATTTCGATTACCTCTGCCACGTCACGCGCCGCCTGCGTGAAATCGTCGAAAGCTCGGGCCTGCGTCTTGTCGAGCGTGATCCGAAGCGAAACCTCAACAGCATATCCCATCGCGGCCCAGTCTATCACGGCCTCCTGCCCTTCGATGATCCCTGCGGTCTGCATCTTTTCGATTCGCCGCCAGCAGACGCCCGCGCTGATCCGGCAAAGATCGGCCAGTTCCGCTGTTGTCAGGCTCGGGTCTGCTTGAAAGTGGCGCAGAATGCGCCGATCAATATCATCAAGCATGATTTTTTCACTTTCTCCGATTATTGCGAATTATTCTTCATCTTTTTCGTAAATACTCAAGCCCAACCCTATCGCCATTGCACGAACAGGCAGATACAACCGCTGCAATCAAACCAGAAAGGACCGGCGAAATGCGCGTCTATTACGATCGCGATTGCGATATCAACCTGATCAAAGACAAGAAAGTGGCTATCCTGGGCTATGGCTCGCAAGGCCACGCCCACGCGCTGAACCTGCGCGATTCAGGCGCAAAGAACCTGGTCATCGCCCTGCGCGAAGGCTCGCCCTCGGCCAAGAAAGCCGAAGCGGAAGGTCTGCAAGTGATGGGTATTGCCGAAGCGGCTGCCTGGTGTGACGTCATCATGTTCACCATGCCCGACGAGCTTCAGGCCGAGACCTACAAAAAATACGTCCACGACAACATCAAGCCGGGCGCGGCCATCGCCTTTGCCCACGGCCTGAACGTACATTTCGGCCTGATCGAGCCGAAAGAAGGTGTCGACGTCATCATGATGGCCCCCAAGGGCCCCGGCCATACCGTGCGCGGCGAATACACCAAAGGCGGCGGCGTGCCCTGCCTGGTCGCTGTCCACAACGATGCAACCGGCAAGGCGCTGGAAATCGGCTTGTCCTACTGCTCGGCCATCGGTGGCGGGCGCTCGGGCATCATCGAAACCAACTTCCGTGAAGAATGTGAAACCGACCTGTTCGGCGAACAAGCCGTTCTGTGCGGCGGTCTGGTCGAACTGATCCGCTGCGGCTTTGAAACTCTGGTCGAAGCCGGTTACGCCCCTGAAATGGCCTATTTCGAGTGCCTTCACGAAGTGAAACTGATCGTTGACCTGATCTACGAAGGCGGCATCGCCAACATGGATTACTCGATCTCGAACACCGCTGAGTACGGCCAGTATGTCACCGGCCCGCGCATCCTGAAATACGACGAGACCAAAGCCCGCATGAAAGCGGTTCTGGACGACATCCAGCAGGGTAAATTCGTTCGTGACTTCATGCTGGAAAACGCCGTTGGCCAGCCGACCATCAAAGCGTCGCGCCGTGCCAACGACGAGCATATGATCGAAGAAACCGGCGCCAAGCTGCGCGGCATGATGCCGTGGATCTCGGCCGGCAAAATGGTCGACAAAGAAAAGAACTAAATAGGGCGGAAGCCTGTCACAGGGCGGCCCAATTGGCCGCCCTTTTCGTTTGCACAAAGGTCCGGCAAGGCACATAAACATCCGGTCAGGTTTAATTTTTTTTGGCGCACCCGCGCGTTCCAACAGGACAATCAATGGTTCAACAGCCGACAAGACAGGACTGGAGCGGCGTCTTCACGTTGGGCCTGATCTGGGGCGCGACCTTCATGGTCGTCGCCATGGCACTTGAAGAGTATGGCCCGATCACTGTTGCCACCTCACGAACCACTCTGGGCGCTGTTACCCTGCTGCTGATGATGAGGGTGACCGGTCGCGAGCTGCCGGTTCTGACACCAGCGCTGAGTGTTTCGATTGTCCTTATTGGCGTGCTGTCTACCGCCGTGCCATTCATGTTGCTAAGCTGGGGGCAGCAATTTGTGCCATCTGCCTTTGCGGGGCTGTCCATGGCTGCGATTCCGCTGATGGTGTTGCCGCTTGCGCATTTTTTCTCGGATGAACCACTGAACCTGCGCCGATTTCTGGGGGTGTGCCTTGGGTTTTCAGGCGCATTGGTTCTGATCGGCCCCGGCCTTGCACAATTGGGCCAGGGGGCAGAACCCGTTGCGCAACTTGCCTGCATCACGGCAGCGCTGTGTTACGCAAGCTCATCCGTGCTGACGCGTCGCTGCCCGCCGGTAGACCCTTTGGTACTGGCCGCTCTGACGCTGGTTGTCGGGGCCGTGATTCTTCTGCCCATAATGCTGGTCACCGAGGGACTGCCGACCTGGCAAGGCCCACGCCCGACAATCGCCCTGATCGTTCTGGGATTGCTGCCAACCGCGTTTGCCACCCTTCTGCGCGTTTCGATCACCCGCAGCGCCGGGTCGGTTTTCCTGACTTTGGTGAATTACCAGGTGCCGATCTGGTCAATGGTGTTCGGCGCATGGATCCTGTCCGAGGCCCTTCCCCTGCGCTTTTTCATCGCTTTGGCGCTGATCCTGACCGGCATGGCCATCAGCCAGTGGTTCAGCCTGCGAAAGGTATTGTTCGGGCACTAACTTGTGGCGGCTTCGACCTCTGCCACGATGCTGTCGACAACTTGGGTCAGCAACCCATCGTCTTCGCATTCAGCCATCACGCGGATCAGCGGCTCGGTGCCGGATTTGCGGATCAACAACCGGCCCTGCCCGTTCAGTCGCGCCTCGGCATCGGCGATGGCCGCCTGAACACTTTGAACCTCCAACGGTGTTTGATCGCTGGAATAGCGCACATTCTTCAGCAACTGCGGAACGGTTTCGAACTGCTTGGACAGATCAGATGCCTTGCGCCCCGACAGAACCATTTCCGCCAGAAAATGCAGCCCTGCCATCAACCCATCACCGGTTGTGGCATAATCGCTCATCACGATATGGCCGGACTGTTCCCCACCAAGGTTGAACCCACCTTCACGCATCCGTTCGACCACATAGCGATCGCCGACGGCTGTTCGCTCGAGGCGCAAACCCTGCGCTGTCAGATGGCGTTCCAGACCCAGGTTGGACATGACGGTCGCGACCAGAGCGTCGCCCTTCAACTGGCCCGATTTCTTCCATGCCGTCGCCAGCAAAGCCATAAGCTGATCGCCGTCAGCCACCTGGCCGGTTTCGTCGACCACAACCACCCTGTCCGCGTCGCCGTCCAGACATATGCCCACGTCGGCGCCATGCGCGACAACGGTTTCTGCGGCCAGTTGTGGCTTGGTCGATCCGCAGTTGAGGTTGATGTTCTTGCCGTTGGGCGCGATTCCCACGGGAATCACGTCTGCGCCCAGCTCCCACAGAACCTCCGGCGCGGTGCGGTGGGCTGCGCCGTTTGCACAATCGATCACCACCTTCAAACCATCCAGACTGACGTTCCGCGGCAACGACGATTTCACACGTTCGCCATAGCGGAACCGTGCGTCATCGACCCGGCGCGCCCGGCCGATATTCTGCGCCTGGGCTGGCCTGACGCCTTCGTCGATCAGCCTTTCGATCTCGACCTCGGCCTGATCGGACAGTTTATAGCCGTCCGGCCCAAAGAACTTGATCCCGTTGTCTTCGGCAGGGTTATGGCTGGCCGAGATCATGACGCCTAGATCAGCCCTCATGGACCGCGTCATGAGGCCAACGGCGGGTGTCGGAACGGGCCCCAGCAGCAGCACGTTCATTCCGGTGGACGTCAATCCGGCCGTCAGCGCGTTTTCCAGCATATAGCCGGACAAACGCGTATCCTTGCCAATGACAACCCGGTGCACCCCTGTCGCGTCGCGTCGGAAATACCGCCCGACCGCGGCCCCGATGCGCAACGCCATCTCTGCCGTCATCGGATGCGTGTTGGCGGTGCCCCGCACCCCGTCGGTTCCGAACAGCTTGCGCATAGGTGTCACTCCGTGATTTGCCGTGCGACCGGATTACCGGACAGCAGCCCATAGGCGCAAGGCCTGAGAGGTCTCGGCCACGTCATGAACGCGGATGATCTGCACGCCCTGAGACAATCCCGCCAGAGCCACCGCGATTGATCCCGGCGCGCGGGCAGTCTTGCAAGGCTCTTTTCCGATGGTGCCAATAAAGCCCTTGCGCGACACGCCCAGCAGGATCGGGCAGCCCAAGCCGTGGAACAGGCTGAGATTGCGCAAAAGGGTCAGGTTGTGATCCTCGGTCTTCCCAAACCCGATCCCGGGATCCACAACGATCTGATCGCGGCTCAGGCCAAGACGCTCCAGCAACGCAATCTGGCCTTCGAGAAAATCGTAAACACCCAGCAATACGTTGTCGTATTGCGGATTGATCTGCATCGTCGCCGGATCACCCTGCATGTGCATGACACAGACAGGCACACCCTGCGCGGCACAGAACGGTGCCAATGCCGGATCGAAGGTGAAGCCCGAGACGTCGTTGACCAACCCCGCCCCGGCCGCGCAGGCGGCCTTGGCGACATCGACCTTTCGTGTATCGATGGAAATCAAAGCGCCTGTTTCCGACCGGATCGCTTCGATCAACGGGCGGGTTCGCGCGATCTCTTCCCCGGCCGGGACAAAATCCGCACCCGGACGGGTGGACTCTCCGCCGATATCCAGAATCGTGGCACCATGCGCCACCATATTCACCGCAGCCACGCGAGCCGCATCTACCGAGCTGTGAACACCACCATCCGAGAAACTGTCCGGCGTGGCATTCAGAATCCCCATGATATGAGGCACCTGCATATCAAGGCCCGCCACGTCAGCCCGCGGTTGGATCAAACGGCTCAGGTGATCTGACGGAACGTCCGAGGCCGCGACGATTTCAGGTTCAGATCCGCGCCGCAGGGCCTCGACATGGGTGAACCAAAGGGGTTGCCCCGCCAGCGGCACAGCGCCTGCGGGACGGGTCGCTCCATGCTGGACCAGTGGTCTGAAATAGGTTCTCACAGCTGGGCCTGATCCACCGCAACAGCGCGCAAGGGCGTTTTGGGTTCCGTCGGCAATGCGCCGCCGATCACCATCATTTCGCTCGCTTCGAAGGTCGCCGCGAACCATGCAGCCAGTGCCACGGCATCCGACGGGGCGGCTGACGGGCCGTCAACGGCGTCCAGTACGATCTTGGATGGCGCCCAGACACAGATCTGGCCATTTTTCATCGCCCAATCCAATTCGGTCCGCGTTGAGACCACCACACAGCGATGATCCCGTGCCGCCAGAACCCAGGCATTCTGTTCAATTGCCAACAGGTCAATTCGGCGTTGCGTCATCGCATGACCCGTTTGCGGAGCGGCCAGTTCAGACGCTCCGACACACAGGATCAGCGGGCGCTGACGGTTCTCCAACTGATCGATCCAACCCTTCAGGTTTTCCGAGGCGATGGCGTCATTCGACAGGAAGACAAGGCGGGGATGCGGGCGTTCTTCTTCGGTCACCTCATGATGGACCGAGTCTTTTCCGCGCACGATCTCAACCCCCAACGCACCCGGGCCCCGATCCAGTTTTTCGATGCGAACAAAAACCCTTACAGCCTGAGGTTCAAGCAGGATGCGTTCCGCAACGCGTTCGGCCAATGTCTCAAGCAGGTTCAGGCGTTCGGCCGCCAGCTCATAGGCGATGGATTCCGTTACGCGGTCATATGACAGGATGCGATCCACATCATCATCAATCGGGTCCGTCAGAGGCCGGACTTCGACGACGATATTAAAACAGATCCGCTGGGTTGTTCCCCGCTCGGCCTGGAAGGCACCGATTTCGACTTCGACGATATGGTCGCGCAACGAGATACGATCCAACGGCCCCCGAGGAGACGTCGCCTCGGACCGTTCGGACGGGTGTGCGAATGCCAGACGGATTTCAGAACTCATGGGTCAGGCCTTTTCGGGCTCGTTGCATAGTTTGCCTACTATAGGCGTCGCGAGGGCCTATAGCATTCAAACAAGCGCCATTCCAACCGCCGAATGCGGCGTCACGAAATCCGAAACCAGCTCATCATCCCGGAAGCAGCATGCCCAAGCATATGACAATGCAGCAACCAATTCCCGGGGTTGTCCGCGATCAATGCGATTTGGCGCGTCTGTCCCCGCCCGACCAGAACGGTATCACGCCACGGGCCAAGAGAACCATCGTCCATAATCAGCCGGAAGTGATGCCCGTGCAGATGCATTGCGTGCGGAAATGCGGTTTCATTCACGAACTCGATCCTGTGCAAACTGCCGACGGCCGCATCCAGAAACGGATCTTCGGGGCGCTCAGCGTAACCGTTCAGCGCCCAGAATTTGCCCAACTGCGCCAGCTCGCGGCCTGACAGTTCCGTTTCACCCAGCCGGGCGCTTTCCAGCCAGCGCATTGCGCCACCTTGAAGAACCATCTGGTGCAATGGAGCGGATGAGATATCCTTAATGACTGGCAAAGGGTTGGGCGGCAGCGCTGCCATGCCTTGTCGCGGCGCAGGTGCGAGAGGTTCGTCGACATCGAACCGAACGATGCCAAAGGCACCGTCGCGTTCAACACTCACCAGACTTGCCGTATCACCCGCAGCCACGACATCCACAACAAGATCGATGCGTTGTGCAGGGGCGATTGGGAAAGCCCCCGACAATGGGATCGGTGTTTCCAGTGGCATACCGTCAAGGGCGACGATCCATCCTGACAACCCATCGAGATTCAGGTCAAAAATCCGCGCGTTGGAGGCGTTGATCAGGCGTAGCCGGAGACGGTCGTTCCGTCGCGCCTGAACGCGCGGGTCAAGGGATCCGTTGACAGTGATGATATTTCCCAGTCGGCCAGCGTGGCTGAGATCATGGCCATTGTCAAAATCATCCGTGATCTGGGCGGTTTCCGGATCAAGCCGCCAGTCGTCCAGCATCAGCACCAGATCCTGATCCACATCGGGGGCCACGGCTTCTTCGACAATCAGCGGCCCGTAAAGCCCGCGCGCAACCTGTTCCATCGACTGGTTATGCGCATGGTACCAATAGGTCCCTGCATCAGGAACGACAAAGGAGTAATCAAAGCTTGCGCCCGTCTCGACCGCGTCCTGCGTCAGGCCGGGCACGCCGTCCATGGCGTTTTCAATGCGAATGCCGTGCCAATGGACTGACGTGGCTTGCGGAAGCTGGTTCATCAAGGTGCGCTGGATGCGGTCGCCCTGCCTGACGCGCAGTTCAACGCCGGGAACAGACCCGTCATATGTCCAGACTGCCGTTTCAGGATAACTTGCCGGCGCGATCGGGTGTTTGGCTACACGCGCATTAAGCGGTGCAAAACCCGCGCTGGCCACACGCGGCATCAGCAATGCTGCGGCGGCGGATTGCAAAAGGTGTCTGCGGTTCAAAATCATCACGGGCCTCCTGGCCCGCAATATAGGATGCAACCTGCCCCACGCCAGCAAGCTTCCAGCGCGGGTGCGTCAATCAGTTGCTCGCTGTCCGATAGTTGTGGCGGTAGAAAATGTGCACGCCGATTTTCGCCGTCTGTTTATAGACCCGCGACCAGGATGGGCGAACCGATGTCGTGTGATAGTGCGTCGCCCCTTCGGTCAACTCATCCGCCACACCATCAATGGCTGCCCGCGCGACTTTTGCCACACGCTCATACGCCGTTTTCTCGTGGATGACCTCTTTGCGGCCATCACAGGTGTATGTGAATTGGCACTGGTATTTCTTGCCGGTCCCCTGATGGATCACTCCGCACAGAGAATCCGGGAAACGGCTGCTTTTGACCCGGTTCAGGATCACTTCGGCAACCGCGAACTGGCCGCGCACGCTTTCGCCGCGCGCCTCGAAGTACAGGGCTTCGGACAGGCATTTCCAGTTTTCACCACCCGAGGCCTTTGGTTGCTGGTCAAGCCAGTCTTTGGAGAAGGACACTTCGACAGGTTCAGCAGCCTTGCGGGGCTGGAACAGCTTGAAATAGTCCCGGAAACTTTGCGCCGGCAGCTCACTGCGGGCGACAAGTTCTTTCTTTGCAGTATCAATTGCTTCCCTCTCGGCGAAGGACGCACTCGGCAGCACGGTTGCCGCCATTGTGGCAACAGCCATTATGTAACGTAGCATCAGATAACCTCGCACAGGCACATCACGCGCCATACCCTCCCCCGGCGGGCGCGACGAGGCATCTAACGCAATCCTGCGCAAAGGTCCAGTATCCTGAAAAAAGCAAGTGGAAAATTGCCCGTGGCGAAAATATTATTCGCCTACGAGTGACCGAATAACCCACTAATCCTTGGGGTTCAGCGCGGTGTCAACCCCCAAGTCTGGAGGAAATCGCCAGTTGAGCGGCAGCCAGCCGAGCGACCGGAACCCGGAACGGTGAACACGAAACATAGTCGAACCCCAAATCCCTGCAAATGGCGATTGATTCGGGGTTCCCGCCGTGTTCGCCACAGACCGAAAGGGTCACATCCGGTTTCGCGGCACGCCCACGTTCCGCCCCGAGTTTCAGCAATTCCCCGACCCCATCCGGATCAAGAACGTGGAACGGATCTTCGCCAAAGACTCCCTGCCGAACATAGGCGGACATGAATCGGCCGGCATCGTCGCGGGACAGACCATAAGTCATCTGCGTCAGGTCGTTTGTACCAAAACTCATGAAGGCCGTCTGCGGCGCGATCTCTTCCGCGCGCAGACAGGCGCGTGGCGTTTCGACCATGACGCCCAGCCGATATTCGAACTTCTGCCCCCGTTCAGATTCAACGGCGGCGGCGACCGAGTCGATGCGGGATTTGACCAGTTCAACTTCGCGCTTGGCAGATACCAGCGGGATCATCACTTCGGGCACCACCGGGGCACCGTTTTTTCTGGCCTCAAGCGTGGCTTCGAAAATCGCGCGCGCCTGCATGTCGTAAATCTCGGGCACGGTAACACCCAGACGAACGCCGCGCAGGCCCAGCATTGGGTTGTATTCGGTCATCGCCTCAACCCGGCGTTCGACGTCGGACACGGGCAGGTCCAGCGCCTCGGCCAGTTCCCGTTGCCCAGTGCGCGTTGTCGGCAGGAATTCATGCAAGGGTGGATCGAACAGGCGGATGCAGACAGGCTGGCCTTCCATGATCCTGAACAGCTGAACAAAATCCTCGCGCTGCATCGGAAGCAGGCGTTCCAGCACCGCCGCCCTGCCCGCCGAGGTTTGCGCAAAGATCATTTCGCGCATCACGATCAGACGGCCGGGATCAAAGAACATATGTTCTGTCCGGCACAGACCGATCCCCTGAGCCTGAAAATTCCGAGCTGTCTGCGCGTCAGCCGGTGTGTCGGCATTGGCGCGGATGTCGATGTCACGCTCAGCATCGGCCCAGCCCATCAGCGTCTGGAAACAGTCATCCAACGCGGCCTCGAGCATGGCGGGCTGACCGGCCAGCACCTGACCCGAGCTGCCGTCGATGGTGACAATATCGCCGGTTTTAAATACCCGCCCATCCGGTGCGGTCAGCATCTTGTCTTTCGTCTGAAACCGCATTTCCGAGGCCCCGACGATACAGGGCAGACCCAATCCGCGCCCGATTACGGCCGCGTGGCTGGTCATGCCGCCCTTTTCCGTCAGAACTGCAACGGCGGCGTGCATCCCGCGCACATCCTCGGGCGAGGTTTCCCGGCGCACCAGAACACATGCCTCGCCACGAGCGGCACTGGCCTGTGCTTCAGCCGAGGTGAACACGATCTTGCCGGTCGAGGCACCGGGGCTGGCACCAATGGCCGTGGTCAGCACATCGCGGCGTGCATCAGGGTGGACCTGACGGTGTAAAAGTTCGTTCAGCGCGTGCGGGTCGACACGCATCACCGCCTCTTGCGGCGGTATGATACCGTCTTCGGCAAGACGTACGGCAACGCGCATGGCCGCGCGGGCCGATCGCTGCACCCGGACGCCATCCAGAATATGCACGTTGCCGTTTTGAATGACGAATTCGACCTGCATCTCTTCGCGCAGTTTCTCGCGCATCAGGGCGGCATGCGTTTTGACATCGGCAAAAGCTTTGGGTGCGACCTCTTCCAGCGAGGGGCCGCGTGGGTCTTTTTCCAGAAACAGGGCCGCCACATCTTTGCCCAGCGCATCGCGCCCCTGGCTCTGGCTTAGGTAGCGACCGGTGATCTGTGGCATTCCGGTGGTCGAGTTGACCAGTTGAAGCACGCCTGATCCGCATTCACCCTGCCCGACCCCCGGGATCATCTCTTGAATGACAAGCCCAAGACCCGCATCTGCCGGGGCACCCTTGGCCTGCCGCAGCAAGCGCGCGGACGTCCCATCCCATGCACGTGCCATCGAGCGCAGAACGCCGATCAGCTGTTCGCCCCTGTCCTGCGGAAAGACCTCGTCGGTTTCATCCTCGTAGGCGCGCAGCGAATGGCGCAGCCCTTCGCGGCCATCAGCGTCGATGTCATCGAACACATCCGCATCCAGCCGCGCCACGTGGATCGCATAGCTTTGAACGAACCTCAGATACAGGGCTGCGGCGGCCTCGGCCCCCATGGTGTCGGACAGGTCGACATAGCGCGCGTCGTTCATTCCGATATTGAGAACCGCGCCGGGACCGCCCCAATCGGGGTCTTCCGAACTGGGCCGGACGCATAGCAACGAGGTCGGATCGAACTGTTCGAGGATCGCCGCAATATCCAGGGTTGTCCCTTCCGCGATCTGGTGAACGGCATCAAATGACAACGCAACGGTCCGGGGCACCGGCAGGTCCAGCCGGACCAGCCGTTGCAGACATTTGGCCCGCCCGCCATGTGTATGGGCGGTGACAGGCGCGTCGGATGTGATGAGCGTCGTATTCGGATTATTCTGCACTGCAGCACCTTTTGGTTTGCGTGCAGCATAAGCGCTTGCGCCCTTCACGCAAGTGCGTTGTGGGCGCGCCTGCCAGCGCGCCCGGTCGTTTACCCTTCGATCCGGGTCAGATCGGCCACGCTGGAACAAACCTGCCGGATCTGGCTGAGCAAGTTCAGCCGGTTGCGGCGGATCACGTCATTGTCGGTGTTGACCTGTACGTCCTCAAAGAACGCATCCACCGGGCCGCGCAGCCCCGCCATGGCGGCCATGGCCGTGGGGAAATCTTCGGATTTCAGCGCGGGTTCGATTTGCGCCTGTGCTGCATCCAAGGCCGCAAACAATGCCTTTTCGCTGTCGGTTTCAGCGAATTTCACATCCGCACCGTAGGAATATTCCACCCCATCCTTTTCCTCGGCCTGGGTCAGGATGTTGTTGGCGCGCTTGAAACCCTGCACAAGGTTCTCGCCATCCTCGGTCGCGATCACCGCGTTCAGCGCGCGGGCGCGTTTGACCAGCAGATTGAGGTCGTCATTGCCGTCCATCGCGATACAGGCATCGATGACGTCATGGCGGATGCCCTCGTCACGCAGAAAGACTTTGAGGCGGTCGTGGAAGAAGGAGAGGAGGTCGTCGGACGTATCGGGAACCTTTTTTTCCAATCTTAGGAAATCGCCGTTCGGCATCTCAGCCAGCTTTTCCTTGACCGTCTGGAACGCCGCGCCAAAGACGCCATGGTCTGCGATTTCAGCCAACAACGCATTGATATCACCAGACATCAGCGCATCATTCGCAGCACTTTCTGCGCGCACCAGCTGGCTGTCAAAATACCGATCCAGCGTCAGACGCAGGTTGTTATTCAACACCAGGCGAATGACCCCCAAGGCCGCACGACGCAGCGCGAACGGGTCCTTCGACCCGGTGGGCTTTTCGTCGATCGCCCAGAACCCTGCCAGAGTATCAAGTTTGTCCGCAAGCGCCACGGCGACCGACAGGGATGCCGCAGGTACATCATCCGACGGCCCCAGCGGCGAATAATGCTCTTGCGCAACAGCAGCCACAGCAGCGTCTTCGCCAGCGGCTTCGATGTAATACCGACCCATAAGTCCCTGAAGTTCAGGGAATTCATAGACCATTTCCGAGCTGAGGTCGGCCTTGGCCAGGCGCGCGGCTTTTTCTGCCTGATCGGCATCGGCTCCGGTCACTGGCGCCAGTTCGCGGGCCAGCGCGGCGATGCGCCCAATCCGGTCGGCTTGCGTTCCCAGTTTGTTGTGGAAGGTGACGTTTTCCAGCGCACGGGTCCATTGTGCAATGTCTGATTTCGCGATGCGCAGGTCATTTTCCCAAAAGAACTTGGCATCGGCCAGACGGGCCGACAGCACTTTCTGATTGCCCGCCAGAATAGTCGCGCCATTGTCAGCGGTTTCGCGGTTCGCAACAGTGACGAACCGTTCAATCCGGCCCGTTTTGGGATTGCGGACCGAGAAGAACTTTTGGTGTTCTTTCATCGAGGTTTGCAGCACCTCGGGCGGCAGGTCGAGGAATTCGTCGTCGATCCGCCCCATCAGGACAACCGGCCATTCGACCAGACCGGCGACCTCGGCCAGCAGGCCCTTGTCTTCGACCAGTTCAAGACCAGCGGCAAAAGCCATGTTCTGCGCATCATTCCAGATGTGCTGGGCGCGTTCCTCGGGGGAAAGAACCACGAAAGCCCGCTTTAGCTTGGCCGCGTAATCGTCGAAAGACGTGACCGAAAAGCGGTTGGGCGCCATGAAGCGGTGACCTGCTGTGGTGTCGCCGGACGAAATGCCGTCGACATCCATTGGCACGACCTGCGCCCCGGCCTCATCCGTCAGAATGCACAGGATCGAATGCAGCGGACGCACCCAGCGCAAGCTGCCACTGCCCCAGCGCATGGATTTTGGCCAAGGGAAATTGCGGATGGTGGTTTCGAGCACTTCGGCAATGATCTCGGCGGCCGGACGGCCCGGTTTTTCGATGGTGGCGAAGTAAACGGCGCCCTTGGGTGTCTCACGCTCTTCCAGTTGGTCGCGGGTCAGGCCCGCGCCGCGCAGGAAACCTTCGATTGCCTTGTCGGGCGCGCCGACCTTTGGACCCTTGCGTTCTTCCCGGAATGTCGGGCTTTGCGCCAGCAGCCCTTCGACCGCCAGCGTCAGGCGGCGGGGCGTGGTCAGGGCGGCTGCGTTTGCATAGGTCAGACCGGCCTCGACCAGGCCATCGGTAATCCGCTTTTTCAGATCCTCACCGGCACGGGTTTGCATCCGCGCAGGAATTTCTTCGGAAAACAGTTCGATCAGCAGGTCGGGCATAGTCGGTCCTTAGAAGTTCACAATCGTCTGAATGACGATGGCATTGGCGATATCCACAAAGAAGGCGGATACAAGGGGCAGCACGATAAAGGCAATAGGAGACGGCCCATATCGCTTGGTTACAGCCGTCATATTTGCAATCGCCGTGGGTGTGGCGCCCAGGGCAAAGCCTCCGAAGCCGGCTGCCAGCACCGCTCCGCGATAATTCGAGCCCATCAGGGGAAACAGCACCCAAATCACGAAGACGACCGTAAACACCGTTTGCGCCGTCATGATCACGGCAATTGCCACACCCAGTTCCGCGATGGTCCACAACTGCAAGCTCATCAGTGACATTGCCAGAAAGGCACCAAGCGCAAATTCAGACAGCAATGCCAACGACGGTGTACGTGCAACCGGCGGCGCGGACGGAGCGACGGCCGCTCGGACATTCGAGATCACGATGCCCATGATCAGACAGGGCACAAACAGCGGCAGTTTCAGCCCCGCTGCCGAAATCGCCTCGCCCAGCGCATAACCCAGAATAATCGCAAGGTTCAGATGCAGCAGCACGCGCATGATTGTCACATGGTCAATTTCGGTGGCTGCGGTCGTTTCTTCCGGCAGTCCGACCGTATGTTCTTCGTCAGGTCGGTCCGGCGACAGGCCTTGTGTTTCCACCAGAAGGCGGGCGATGGGGCCACCCACCAGCGCTGCAAGTACCAGTCCGAGCGTCGCGACAGCAACGCCAAGTTCAGTTGCACCGTCCAGACCCGTTGCGCTGGCAACTTCGGGTGCCCATGCGATTGCGGTTCCGTGTCCACCAATCAACGCGGCCGAACCGAACAGAACGCCAGCTTGCACCGGATAGCCAAACAAGGCAGCCCCTGCCGCGCCGATAACGTTCTGCGCTACAATCGTAACAAGCGTCAAAATCAGCAGAATCAACAAAGGCTTACCACCGGCAATCAAGTCTGAAAGCCGCGCGTTCAGTCCGATCCCGGCAAAGAACAGAACCAGCAGAGCGTCCCGGGTCTGCAACTCGAATGACAGCTCTACATTGGCACCAAGATACAGAAGCAGGACCACGAGCGAGGCCAAAAGGCCGCCCGTGACCGGTTCAGGAATATTGAACTGTCTCAGAACTGCGACTTTGCTGTTGATCCGGGCACCCAACAAATACACCGCAAACCCCAGAGTTGCAGTAATGAAGTCCGGGATCAAAACGGCATCAGCCATGGTTTTCCTCAGTTTTCAGGGCGTTTCGGGCACTCCTCACCCACCACCGTACCGTCATAGGCTTTTTCACCGCAATTGTTCAACGCGTGCCAGACATATCCCTTGCCATCCCTGGTAATCGCCACGATCCGGTCGACGCCGAAATGGATGTTCTTCTCACTCAAAAACGCCTGCGCCTGACCTGATTTCAACGCGTCGCCCAGCGACACGGCGTCGTAACAGTCAAACCATCCCGGCGCGGTCAAGGGTTCGGGGTTTTCGACAGGAATAAATCCGGCCATCTGATCCGGCTTCAGATCCGTTTCAAAACAGCCGCGGTAGCGGATCGGAGAACTGTCTGCATCGATCGCCTGAAAGTCTGAATAGGCGATCGGGACAGGCGCATCGCTTTGGTCCGTCATAAGGACCACGTCCTGGCCGGGCTGCGGTTCGACCTCGTAGTAGAAACCGTAAATCTGCAAATAGTACATTCCGGCCCCGGCCACCAAGGCCGACAACAACAGAACAATTGCCAGCAGTTTTCCCGTCATGTTTCAGGCTGCCTCTTTCAAGTTCTTGTAAAATAGGACAGGTTTCGTCCGGGTACAGGCATCAATGAGGTCAACACCATGGAATCCACCTTTGCCGTCGGATTTTTCGGCGCATTGTTTGCGATCATGAACCCGGTCACCAACCTGCCGGTGTTTCTGAGCGTCACTCAGGACCTGCCTGCCGCCGACCAGCGCAAGATTGCGGTGAAGACGGTGATCTATTGCCTGATCCTTGGCGGTGCCTTTGCGTTGGTCGGAAGTCAGGCGCTTGGCCTTTTTGGCATCAGCGTCAATCACCTGCGCGTCGCCGGTGGCCTGGTCGTCATGATGATCGGCCTCAACATGCTGAACGGAAACGAAAGCACCTCTCATCACGGAACAAAGGGAGAGAAGGAAGCTTACCCCGAAACCGATACGGTGGCCTTTTACCCGCTGGCCTTTCCCATTCTGGTGGGCCCCGGCACGATAACCACCCTGATCCTGTACGCACATCAGGTTAAAACTGCGGTAGAGGCCTTTGTTTTTGCAGGAGTGTTTCTTGTCGTGGTTGGCCTGCTTCTGATCACGTTCTGGAACGCCGCCTGGCTGGCTGAACGCCTGTCCAGCAACGCGCGCGTGATCATGAGCCGCTTCATGGGGATGATCCTTGCCGCCATTGCCGTCAGCATGATCGCAGACGGGCTCAAAGCGCTTTTGCCCGGGCTGGCCTGATTGCCTCATCAGGCCTGAAACCCGGCGGCCTCGGTCTGCACGAACGCATCCGCACATTGTTTGGCCAACGCCCGGACGCGCCCGATATAGGCCTGCCGTTCCGTCACCGAGATCACGCCCCGCGCGTCCAGCAGGTTGAAGATGTGACTGGCCTTGATGCATTGATCATAGGCCGGGTGCGCCATGATGATGCGTTTGCCCGTTTTCGGGTCCACATGCTCCTGGTTCAGGATCGCGGCGCACTCGGCTTCGGCCTCTTCGAAGTGGCGCAGCAGAACCTCGGTGTCGGCCACGTCAAAGTTCCAGCGGGCGTATTCCTCTTCGGTCTGTTTGAAGATGTCGCCATAGGTCAAAGGACCGGGGGATTGCGGATCGTTGAACGGCATGTCCATCACATGATCGATACCCAGCACATACATGGCCAGTCGCTCGAGCCCATAGGTCAGCTCGCCCGAGACAGGCGCGCAGTCATGGCCTCCGACCTGCTGGAAATAGGTGAACTGGCTGACTTCCATTCCGTCACACCAAACCTCCCAGCCAAGCCCCCACGCGCCGAGTGTCGGGCTTTCCCAGTCGTCTTCGACAAAGCGGATATCATGCAGATCCATGTCGATGCCGATGGCCTGAAGACTGCCCAGATACAGCTCCTGCAAATCCGGCGGGCTGGGTTTGATCAGCACCTGATACTGGTAGTAATGCTGAAGCCGGTTGGGGTTTTCGCCATAACGCCCGTCCGTGGGGCGGCGCGACGGCTGAACATAGGCTGCGGCCCATGCCTTGGACCCCAGCGCCCGCAAAGTGGTTGCGGGATGGAACGTCCCCGCCCCGACCTCCATGTCATAGGGTTGCAGAATCGCACAGCCTTTCGAGGCCCAGTAGGACTGAAGCCTGAGGATGATTTCCTGAAATGAACGCGGTGCGCTGGTCGGTTCGGTCATGACATTCCCTCTGGGCGCCTCTGCGCCCGGTTCCGGTCGGTTTTGCCCTTCCTATGCAAGGGGCAAAGGGGCGTCAACGGGGCTTGGGGCCAAGCCTGTATCTGCGGTGCCACACCACAAATTCCCCGCATTCGCGGCATGGCGTTTCGCAAATGAATTCGCGTATTCTGCGTCAAAGCATGAACACTGCATAAGACGGGCAGACTATGACACGCGTATTTTCAGCAATCCTATTGTTTCTTCTGGTCGGCCTGCGCGCCGCAACCGCACAACAAGATCCCGGCGTCTGGGTCCAGGTCGAGGCCCAGCCCTCGCTGCGCGAAGCGCAGGAACGGGCACAGGCCTATGCCGGTGCTTTGCCGGACGTGAACGGGTTTCGCCTGAACAGCGGCTGGTACGCGATCGTGATCGGCCCCTATGCGCGGACCGACGCCGAACAGGTGCTGCGCGTCTATCGCGCCGAAGGCCAGATCCCGCGCGACAGTTACATCGCGTTTTCCAGCGCGATGGGGCAACAATTCTGGCCCATCGGGGCAAACGTTCTGAACCGTGGCACCGTCGCGGCACCAATTGAACAGGCGGCACAACCGGAAGAGGCTCCGGCGGTCGCCACACCACAGGATTCGGATGAAACCCGTGCGCAGGCACTTCAGTCCGAACGTCTGTTGACCGCGCGGGAACGCAAGGATCTGCAAACGGCTCTGCGCGCGGCGGGGTTTTACAACTCGACCATCGATGGTGCGTTCGGGCAAGGTACCCGCCGTTCGATGAGCGATTGGCAGCGCTATAACGGGTTTGACGCCACGGGCGTTCTGACGACGTTGCAGCGCAAGGCCCTGATGGATGACTACAACGCGCCGCTGATCTCTGTCGGAATGGATCGGTATTCCGACGACAAGACCGGGATCGTGCTCGACATGCCTCTGGGCGCTGTCAGCCTTGATCGCTATGAGGCCCCCTTCGCACATTTCAAAAGCAACTCTGACCTGAACGCCAAGGCGCTTCTGATCAGCCAGGAGGGGGACAAGAACACGCTCCGCGCGCTGTACGAGGTGATGCAATCGCTTGAGATCGTTCCGCTGAATGGCCCTCGTGAACTGGGCCGCGACCGGTTTACCCTTGAAGGGCGCGGCAACGGCATGGTGTCTTTTACGCAAGCGCAACTGGCGGATGGAAAAATCAAGGGCTTCACCCTTGTCTGGCCCGAAGGGGACGAGGCACGTCGCCTGCGAGTTCTGTCAGCGATGACATCCAGCTTCAGCACGACGGATGCGGTTCTGGGTGCCGCCGCCGGTGCATCCGCAGAACAGCGCATCGATCTGGTGTCGGGCCTTCAGGTCCGCAAACCCCGACTGACGCGCTCTGGCTTTTTCGCGGATCAGAACGGGACAGTACTGACGGTTTCCGAGGCCGCAGACAGCTGCACGCGGATCACGCTGGATGGCGATCACGAGGTTCAACTGGCCCTGACAGACCCTGAACTTGGCGTGGCGGTCCTGCGCCCTGCAAAAACGCTCGCCCCCATGAGCGTAGCCGCGTTCAGTGCGGCCAAGCCGCGGATCAAGTCAGAGGTGGCCGTGTCCGGCTTTTCCTATCAGGGCGCGTTGGGTGGCCCCACCCTGACCTACGGGCAGGTCGCGGACATTCGTGGGCTGAACGGTGAGACCGGCGTCAAACGTCTGGCGCTGAACGCTCAACCCGGCGATGCAGGCGGCCCCGTCTTCAACGACAGCGGCAACGTCGTCGGAATGTTGTTGCCGACACCTTCCGAAGGGCGCACCCTGCCCGCTTCGGTCAGCCTTGCGGCTACCGTTGATCGGTTGACCGAAATTCTTGCAGAGGCCGGAGTGTCCGGTCAGTCGAGCGAAGAAACCATACAGATATCACCCAATGAGCTGAACCGGCGCGCAACCGGCATGACGGTTCTGGTTCACTGCTGGGATTGATCCGACAGCACCACAACAAAAAAGCGCCGCATGAAAGTGCGGCGCTTTTTCGTTACAGAATGTCAGGTGTCACGTGGATCAAGGTAGGCACAGGCGCATCGAATGCGGCCCTTACTGCACTTTGCATCTCTGCCATATTCGAAGGCGCTGAAGAGCGCGCACCGAAGGCTTGGGCAAGTTTGCAGAAATCGGGATTGTGCGCCATGACCGCGTTGGGCGCGATCTGACTGCGCACCATACTGTCCTCGATTTCCTTCAGTTTTCCATTGTCCCATAGAATGATCGGAAGCGACAAGCCCAACTCAACCGCCACGCCCAGTTCCTGCATTGTGTAATGGAACCCGTAATCCCCGGCGATAACCGCCGTGGGTTTGCCGCGCCGGGCAACCGCCCCGCCAATACCGGCGGGCAACCCATAGCCAAGGGTGCCAAACCCCGTCGGATGATGCCAGTGATGAGGATAGGCCATGTCCCATACCTCTTTGGCGACATAAGCAAACTGCGTCATGTCCGAATAGATCATGGTGTCGGCCGGCATGACCGCGCGCAAAGCCTCCGCGATCGGCACGATTCCCGGCCGCTCTGCATCCACCTCGGCACGCCAGCGAGCGCGCATCTCGGCGACTTCCTCAGGTGACCAGCCTGTTGCCGGTTTCATGTCCTGGGTTGCGTGCCACAAGGCGCGGGCAAAGCTCTGGCTGTCGACTTGCAGCTTGATGGCGGCGCGGTGGCGATCCGACAGAACCTCGGGGTCGAGGTCGACGCGTATCAGGGGCGCCTTGTGCCCCAAATCCTGCCGCCACAAATCGACCTCGCCCAGCTCGGCCCCGACCGCTATGACCAAATCCGCCGACGCGATTACCTCAGCGCTGCCGGGACGTGGCAACATGGACCCGAAATCAAGCGGATAGTTTGCGCTCGGCAGACCGCGCCCGGCATAGGTGGTAAAGCAGGCCGCCCCCAGCTGTGTTAAAATCTGCCGCCAATCATTCGACCTGCATCCGCCACCCAGGATGAACAGCGGCCTGCGGGCCAGGTTCAACATGGACACGACCGATGACACGTCAGGCGGCAAGGCTTTGGTGCGCAAAGCGGGCTGGTTGGGGAACGGCGCCGGGTCGACCTCGGCCTGCAACTGCGCGATGGGCACCTGAATGTGCTTGGGTCGCGGGCGCGAAAGTTCGAATTCTTCGAACGCCCGTTCTATCAGCCCATAGGCAGCTTCGGCGGAGTTGGCCTGTACAGACCAATCCGCAACCGTACCGGCGGCGGCACGTTGATCTTTCATCTGGTGCAACTGGCCGCGCAGGGCCTGTGTTTCATCAAGGCAGGACGACACCACCAGCATCGGCACCGAGTCGCTGAAGGCCTGCCCGATTGGCGTCATGATGTTGCACAGGCCGGGTCCGGTGATCACAAAAGCGACCCCCGGCTTGCCGGTTGCGCGGGCATACCCATCGGCCATGAACCCCGCCCCCTGTTCGTGCCGGGCCAGAACATGTTGGATGCCAGCCTCTTCGATACCGCGGTACATTTCCTGATTATGGACACCGGGAATGCCGAATATCACATCCACGCCACGATCCTTGAGCATATGCGAGATTTGCGCGCCAAGGGGTCTTTTCATCAGCCTCTCCAGAATTGAACGGTGAAGATCGCATATACGGCCAAAAGCTCGAGCCGCCCGGCCAGCATCCCAAAGGTCAGCAGCCACTTGGCCGTATCGTTGAGACCTGCGAAATTGCCCGCCGGTCCGATCTGATCGCCGAGACCCGGTCCGACGTTGGCCAGCGCCGTCGCGGCCCCGGATACGGATGTGACGAAATCCAGACCTGTCAGCGCCAACGCCCAGGACAACACCCCCATCGACAAAACGAAGAACATGAAAAAGCTCATCACCGATGTCAGAACGTCCCGCCCGACCGGCCTTCCATCATAGAGCGGCATGAACACGCCATGCGGGGACCGGATCCGTTTGATCTGGCTTTTGATCGAGGCGAACAGCAACTGATAGCGGAAAATCTTGATCGAACATGCGGTCGATCCTGCGCAGCCGCCAATCAGGCCGATCAGGAAGAACATCATGATCGGAAAGCTGCCCCAGCCCATGTAATCGACACTGGCATAGCCGGTACCCGAGATGATCGAGGTGATGTTGAACAATGACTCGCGGAACGCCTGTTCCCAGTGATGCGGAAAGACCGAGGTCAGAAAGACTGACATGATGACAACCAGAACCAGAATGGTCGCCAGAAATGCCCGGATTTGACTGTCATTCCAAAAGGACGCCGTATGACCATTGGCCAATTGGACATAGCGCACAAAGGGCAGAGCCGCCAGAATCATGAAGACGGATGCAGCATATTCGGCCGGGCCTGAAAATGTTCCAAACGAGGCATCATAGTTCGAGAAACCACCCGTGGACACCGTCGTGAAAGCATGCACCAACGCGTCAAAAAAACTCATCCCCAATGCGGCATAGACCAGCACGCATACGAGTGTCAGGAAGACGTAGATCAGGGAAATCTGCCCCGCAATCTCCTGTGCGCGAGGCAGGATTTTCCCCATGGTCTCAAACCCTTCCGAACGGAAGATTTGCATGCCACCAACCCGCAATTCCGGTAGGAACACCATCGCAACAACGATAATGCCGATGCCCCCCAGCCATTGCAGGATACCGCGCCATAACAAAAGCCCCTGCGGTAGCGTGTCCAACCCTGATATCACGGTCGAACCGGTCGTCGTAAGGCCTGACATCGCCTCGAAATAGGCATCGACAAAGCGCAGTTCGGTTTCACCGAACAGAAACGGAATTGCCCCGAAGACGGGCAGCGCAACCCAGACCCCCGCCGTCAACAAAAAGGTCTGCCGGATGGTCAGACCCTCGCCCACGCCGTTGGAGCAGCTCATCGCAAGAACGGATCCGGTCAGCATCGTGATTATCGCGCTTTCCAGAAACACATTCCATTCGCCGCGACCTTCGATAATGTCCGCGAGCATAGGCAGCAGCATGGTCGCCCCAAGAATGGCGACCAGCAAGCCAATCACATATCCGACCGGGCGAAGATCCATCATGACGCGCAGGGTTGGCGTGCCAACCCGACCGTGTCAAGCAGATGATCCCGGTTTACCTGTCAGTTTTTGACATCTGTTCCGGGCATCACAGGCGGTTTGGACGGGGCGCGTGATTTTCGCGCCTGCGGTTTGCGCAGTTCCGTCGCCGGGGCTGGTTTCGCCTGCACCTTGGCCGGGGCAGGATCGGCCTGTGTCGGCCTGACCTGCGCTGCCTGAACAGGCGCCGGTGTCGCAGGGGCGGGCTTGGGCGTTACGGGCGACACGCTTTCGGTCGCAGGTGTCGCCGCGGATTCAACAGGTTTTACTGCTTTTTCATCACTAACCGCTGGTGTCGGTTTGGCTGCCGCCGGGGGTGCCGCCTTGGGCCGCGGGCTGGCTGAAAACTCGACCGGTTTGGCCGCCGGCTTGGCCGGTGCAGGTTTGCGGGCCAGCTTTTTCTTGGGCGTTGATGATTTCACCGGTACGCGTTTCGTGCGCGCCACGGCAGGTTTGGGTTTGGCCGCCGGTTTTTCCGCCGGAGCTTCCACCACTGGACCCGGTGCTGATGCTGCCAGATGCAGGGCGTGGACCGGCACCATCGGCAGTTCAAGCGCCGAACGGGTCATGATCTGTGCAATCTTGATCTGGTTGACGATCGCATAGCCAGCCATGCGTATAGCCGCGGCCTGAAGCTCCAGCGGTTGGGTAATCGGATTCATTCCATAGATCTCCTGTAAAAACGATGCAGCCAGAAGAGTGAGGGTAAAGCGCCCTGCCCGCTCGGGTGGTCCGGGCGGAGGTTGGGGTCTTGCAGTCCAAGGCGTCTCACGTCTCGGCTTCCTTTCGGGTGACACACCATTGAGCGCGCCGGTGTGCCGAAGCTGCATTCCCCGTCAGGATACAGGAGTTTTTCGCGCAATTGCAGCATTTTTGCTGCGCTGCGGCGAATGAGCGCCGATCAGGTAAATCTCTGATTAAATTCTAGCCACTTACCCGAGACGTTCAGCCAACGTGAAACAGGGTCGTGAACAGTTTCGGGTCAAGGCTGGACGCGGCGAAGGTTGGGCCTTCGGTTAGAATCGACACGGCGTCATGGCTGTGCAGGCTTTCCTGATGGCTTGCGACAACGCGAAAATCGCCGACGTGATGATCTGCCAGCAACTCGGCACAAAACAGGCGCGCGGCATCTTCGACGAAGATCGGATTGGCTGCGTTCAATTCGGCGAAAGCCTGTTCATCTTCGCGTTTCACCATGACCTGCGTTTCCGTCGGAACCGCACGGCGGCACAGCGCAATCAGGTCTTCAAACCACAGGCAATCTGCATCGCAATCCACCACCACGGAAATCCGCGCGACGGAACGTTGCGAATGCGGTGTGGCCAATTGTCCCCGCATGGCACGGGCATGTTCGCTCAGCTCCAAAGAGCACGGACAGGTCGAGGAATAGACATAGTCCAGGTGCATGATCTTCTGGCGCACACCGCCGGATTCCACCAGTTCCAGAGCGATGTCGTAATACTGATATCCTTCCAGACCTGATCTCAGGCTCTTGATCTTGTCGGGGTAGGAAAACCGCATCTGGATGCGCGCGTCGAAGCTGTCCAGATCGGTCATATAGTCGTCAAGCGCCGCCTGCATGACTTCAAAGCTGAAAGTACGCTCGGCATGTTTATAAAATGACCGCATGATCCGGGACATGTTGATGCCCTTTTTCTCGGCCTCAAGGCTGACGGTGCCCGTAATGGACGTCTCGAGCGTCAGGTCTTCCCCATCTTTCCGGTGGAAACGGATCGGCAGGCGAAAGTTCGAAATGCCAACATGCTGAATCTGCTGTTTGGCACCACGTATCAAGCTGGACGGGCCGTTTTGCAAGTCGGGCAATGACGCGCGGTAATCCGCGTCAACCGAGAAACCCTCCGGATACGCGCGCGACAGCGAAGGATAGTTCACCTGCGTCAGGCCGGGCACCAGCCGCGCAATAGCCGGATCCAGCTGGCTGATCTCGGATGCCGTCGCAGATTCCGCCCATTGCCGCAGAACCTTCAGGGCCTCGGCGGCTTGTTCCTGATCCGGGGTCTCATCAATGTCGCGCGGGTGAATGTTCATCGGCTGCGGTTCCTCGATTGGTCGTAGGAATATATACGACTACAGGTGATTTACCAGTTTAACCCAATACGCAGGCAATAGCAGTCCGGATTGAAAAAACCGGCGCAAAACCGTCATTCTGCAACGAAATACGCCTTTCGCAGACACTAAGGCCGGGCTACAACCGCGAATACCACCCGAAAAGACGCCACGTTCACAGACAACGCGACGCCCCCCCGAACGGCAAGAGGCTTTTCACCGTGCTGCTGTTTGCTTCTGCGAAGCCTCCAATGCCTGCTGGATGTCAGCCAGCAGGTCTCCGGCGTCTTCCAGGCCGACGGAAAAACGGATCAGGCCCGGCGTAATGCCCAGCTCGTCCTTCTGCGCATCGCTCAGACGCTGGTGCGTTGTGGTCGCCGGGTGCGTCGCGATCGACTTGGCATCGCCCAGATTGTTCGAGATCACAGGAATGGTCAGCGCATTCAGGAAAGCAAAAGCCGCGTCCTTGCCGCCCTTGATATCCAGGGACAACACGGTTCCACCCTTTCCACCAAGTTGCGATTGAACCAGAGCATTTTGCGCGTGGGTCTTCAAACCCGGGTAAAGGGTGCGCACCAGCGCGGGATGCCCTTCCAGCACCTCGGCGATCCTTTGTGCGCTGTCGGCCTGCGCATTGACGCGCAGCGCCATGGTTTCCAGACCTTTGAGCATGACCCAAGCATTGAACGGGCTGAGCGCACCGCCGGTATGCTTCAGAAACGGCTCAACGGTTCCACGGATGAACTCCCTGGTGCCGATGATGACACCGCCCAGCGCACGGCCCTGTCCATCAATGTGCTTGGTCGCCGAATAAACGACCACATCCGCGCCCTGTTCTATCGCGCGCGAAAAGACGGGTGTCGAAAACACGTTGTCCACCACCACAATCGCCCCGACGGCATGGGCCAACTTGGACACGGATGCGATGTCGATCACTTCAAGAGTCGGGTTCGACATCGATTCGAAGAAGACCGCCTTGGTGTCCGGGCGGATCGCTGCCTGCCATTGCTCCAGATCGGTGCCGTCCACAAAGGTCACCTCGACGCCAAAACGGGTCAGGATGTTCTCGAGAATGTACAGGCAGGACCCGAACAGTGCCTTTGCTGAAACAACATGGTCCCCGGCCTTCAGCATCGAGGTCAGCGCACCGTTCACCGCTGCCATGCCCGAAGCCGTCGCAAACGCATCCTCGCCACCTTCAAGGGCCGCGATGCGCTGTTCGAACATCGAGACCGTCGGATTGCCATAACGGGCATAGATGAACTCATCAGGGCCGCATTCCAGAAACCGGGCTTCGGCCTGTTCGGCAGTTTCGTACACAAAGCCCTGCGTCAGGAAAATCGCCTCGCTCACCTCGTTGTACTGACTGCGGCGGACACCGCCATGGATGGCTTGGGTGCGTTTGTTCCAGTTCTCGCTCATCTCATTCCCTTTCAGCCTCTGGCGGAGGCAAACAAAAAACCCCAGACGCGGCCAAGCGAAAGGGGTCTTTCATCCTGACCTTTTAGCGGTGTTGTTTAGCGTGGCCCGCAATCCGGTAACAAATCGCCACGAAGCTCTGGGATGGCAATACGCCTCGGGCGGTTCGCGGTCAAGCCCGGCCTGCGCGTCGGTCACGCTTTCGTAAGCGGTACTTGCCGAACCGGCAGAAACCCGCATGATCCCTTCAACATCAGGAGAACACATGGCTGACCCGATTGATCTGTATTTCTGGCCGACACCGAATGGCTGGAAAATATCCATCGCCCTGGAAGAGGTGGGGCTGCCCTACACCACGCATCTGGTCAATATCGGAAAGGGTGATCAGTTCGACCCGCAGTTCCTGAAGATCGCCCCGAACAACCGGATGCCCGCGATCGTGGACCCTGACGGACCGGATGGTGCCCCGATCTCGGTTTTTGAAAGCGGCGCAATTCTGATGTATCTGGCCCGCAAGACCGGGCAGTTCTATGGTAAGACCGAGCGTGATCGTATCGCCGTCGAAGAATGGCTGATGTGGCAGATGGGCGGCGTTGGCCCGATGGCCGGTCAGGCGCACCACTTTCTGAAATACGCCCCGCAACTGAACCCGCCACAGGACCTGCCTTATGCCAAAGATCGTTACCGGGCCGAGGTCGGTCGTTTGTACGGGGTTCTCGACAGACGGCTGGCCGAAAACGAATACGTTGCCGGAGATTTCTATTCGATTGCGGACATGTCGATCTGGGGTTGGGCCAGCCTGTGGGAAGGGCAGCAGCAAGTGCTGGAGGACAAACCCCACTTTGCGCGCTGGCTGAAAACCGTCGGCGCCCGCCCCAGTGTTCAGGCCGGGCGCGCTCTGCACGCAGAGCTACGAGGAGACAATCGCGACAAGCAGGCGCAGGAGGTCTTGTTCAAACGATGACTGCGTTGAAATCCCGTTTGGATTGACGCGGATCATCAGCCCCGGCTGCCTTGGCCACGGCAGGTTCGGTTAGCAAAACTTGAATTCGGGTTCCGCCTGGAAAGGCATCGGGGTGTTCCTCCAAGCTCCACTGCGCAGCGCGGCAGGATTTCTGTGGTCGACGCGCATCCGGGGTGTCAGGACAAAAGCCGCTTGCTTCTTCACATCTGCTTCCTGCACCAAGCGCGTCAACTCTTTGCGCTTTAGATGCTGCAATTCCGAGAGATATTTTTGGGTATTCCCAAGGTGTCTGCGCTCGAAAGAGTGGGCACTCAATGCCTCCTCGATCATTCTGGCGGTATGCACGTATCCTTTTGAACGCGTATGCTCCAACAGCTCGCCAAGGCGACCGGCAATCTGGCTTTCATCCAGCTGGACGGTTTTTTCGAACGATCCATTTCGTGTTACTTCGGGCATCTGAACTGACTCTGAGAAGATGTTGAGTAGCGTGCCGTCGCGCCTGCGTTCAGACACAGGCCGACGCATAGAGATGCCCGCACTACTAACACTGCATCAAAGAGTCGACCGGCCAATGCCGAATTGGCGGAAATGTGCCTTTGACCCAGCGTGATATGCGGAAACTTACCGACATTCATCGGCGCACAGGTCTTGCTGGGCGCAAGGCGGCAATGCAGCCGCTCGCTATTGTCCGTCACGGCAGGCCGCACCTGCGCCCTGCACCAGCACGTCCAGCATCCCCGAAATATCTTCGATTTCTTCCGCAATCACATGGGTCACTGAATGCGCCCGCTGCATCCGGCCCGTCACCTTCAGCAACCGCCCCGCTATCACCGCACGGCGGAACCGTTCGTAGATTTTGCGCCAGACCACCACATTCACGATCCCGGTCTCATCTTCAAGCGTCAGAAAGATCACGCCCTTGGCCGTCCCCGGCCTCTGCCGCAGGATCACAAGCCCGGCCACAGCCACGCGCGCGCCCTCGGGCGGGGAATCCAGTTGGTCGGAAGGCAGACAGGACGGCGGGCGCGGCCAATCCCGGTTTGAAACCACAGGGCGAATGGGTGTAACAAGCATAAGAACAAAAATAGAACAAACGCCAAGAAAGTCCAGACACGGCGCGCTGAGTCGCAAATGAGGCTGGAAAGACCTAAATGCCTTCACTAAGGAAGAAATCGAACATCGCAAAAGGAAGACGCACGCAATGGCAAAGATCACCTATGTCGAGCATGGCGGTACCGAGCACACTGTCGAGGTCGCCAACGGACTGACCGTCATGGAAGGGGCCCGTGACAACAATATTCCCGGCATCGAGGCCGATTGCGGCGGTGCCTGCGCCTGCTCGACCTGCCATGTTTACGTCCACCCCGACTGGGTCGAGAAAATCCCGACCAAGGATGATATGGAAGAGGACATGCTGGATTTCGCCTATGAGCCCGACCCGGCCCGCTCGCGCCTGACCTGCCAGATCAAGGTCACCGATGCGCTGGACGGTCTGGTCGTACAGATGCCTGAAAAGCAGATCTGATGCACAACAATGCGCCGCGCCTGCCCTGCCGTTTTTGGCAACCTCGGGCACGCGGCGCTTTGCTATCTTTCGGACTTTGGCTCACGCTGCAACCGGCTGATGCGGCGGAAACCATCAAAGACGCCCGCTTCACAGAACCAACCACCCGTTACGCCCATGGCGTCTTAGGTGACACGATCGAATATGGCGCGCTGGAATTCACGACCGACACTACGGTCGTAACTGTTCGACTGCCGCAGGATCGCGTGTTCGAAGACATCGCTCCGCGTTTGGCAGACGTCAACTTGGACGGCGCACGCGAAGCAATTGTCGTTGAAACGCAGGACACAACAGGCGCTCAGCTTGCGATCTACAACGCCGCTGGCGAAAAAATCGCGGCCACGCCTCATATCGGTACCCGCTTTCGCTGGCTCGCCCCAATCGGAGCCGCCGACTTGGACGGCGACGGACATGTTGAAGTCGCCTATATCGATCGTCCGCACCTTGCCAAAACACTGCGCATCTGGCGCTTCAAAGATGGCGCCCTGACCGAAACCGCGGCTCTGCCCGGATTGACCAACCACAGAATCGGTGAAGATTTCATTTCCGGCGGCCTGCGCACCTGCGGCGACCGCCCGGAACTGATCGTGGCCAGCGCCGACTGGACGCGGATCGTCAGCGTCTCCTACGACAACGGCTGGATCACATCCGACCGGGGCCCATTCAACGGCCGCAAAAGCCTTGCCCAAGCCCTGAATTGCTGATCCGCCTCTTCATCTGGCCAAAAAATACCCTGAGGGGGGGGAGCGGTTGAAAGGAAATCGTCCTGTGGAAGATTTCGACCGCGAACGCGCACAGCGCCGGGAGGTCGCAAGGCCGAGGGGACAAATCCCCCTGCCCGATCACCCCTCCAAAGCGCGCCAGCCGATATCGCTGCGATAGAACCCTTCGGGCCAATCCACGGCATCAACCATTTCATATGCCCGGTCGCGCGCCTCTTGCAGCGTGTTCCCACGGGCCGTCACGTTCAGCACGCGCCCGCCCGATGCAACCACCTGCCCATCGACACTCTTTGTACCAGCGTGGAACACCATGTTCCGGCTGTCTTCCGGCAGGCCTTCAAGCCCTTTGATCGCAGTGCCTTTCTTGTAAGCACCCGGATAGCCATTGGCCGCCATTACAACCGTGATTGCATGGTCATCCGCCCAATTCACCCGCATCTTAGCCAACCTGCCTTCGGCAGCGGCGTGCATCAGGTCCATCGCCTGCGCGCCCAACCGCATCATCAACACCTGACATTCCGGGTCCCCAAAACGGACGTTATATTCCACAAGGCGTGGCTGGCCGTCCTTGATCATCAGCCCTGCATAGAGAATTCCCTGAAACGGTGTACCCCGGCGCTTCATTTCGGCGATTGTGGGGCGCACGATCTCTTCCATCGCGCGCGCCTCCACCTCTTCGCTCAACACCGGCGCCGGAGAATAGGCACCCATCCCGCCCGTGTTCAGCCCGGTATCGCCCTCGCCAACCCGTTTGTGATCCTGGGCCGTCCCGACTGAGAGAATGTCCTCTCCATCACACAGAACAAACAAAGACGCTTCTTCGCCGTCCATAAACTCTTCGATCACGACCTCGGCCCCCGCGCCACCAAAGGCACCGCCGAACATGTCGTCAATGGCGTCAAGCGCCGTGTCTTCGTCCATGGCCACGATCACGCCCTTGCCGGCGGCCAGACCATCGGCCTTGACCACGATGGGCGCGCCCTGTTCGCGGATATAGGCCTTGGCGGGCTCGGGCGCGGTGAACCGCGCATAAGCGGCGGTGGGCGCATGTGCCGCGTCGCAGATTTCCTTGGTAAAGCTTTTCGAGGCCTCCAGCCGGGCCGCTTCGGCAGACGGTCCGAAAACCAGCACCCCGGCTTCGCGCAGGCGATCCGCCACTCCGGCGGCCAAGGGGGCCTCGGGACCGACAATCACGAAATCAATCGCGTTTTCCTCGGCAAAGCTGACGACGGCCCCGCCGTTTTCGATATCCAGTGCGGCACAATCCGCGATCTGAGCGATCCCGGCATTGCCCGGCGCCACGATCAGACGGTCGCATTTGGGGTTTTGCATCACCGCCCAGGCCAGGCTGTGTTCGCGCCCGCCGCTGCCGAGAATAAGGATGTTCATGGGGTCGTCTCCGATCTGCTTGGCCTCGCCTGCGCGGCGTTCTAAGCTGGGTGAGCAATTGAAACAAGGCGCTGAAATGTCCGACCTGCTTGATGACCCGATTCCGGGCCAAAACACCCCTGAATACACGGTTTCCGAGGTATCGGGCGAGGTGAAGCGCACGCTGGAAGGCGCGTTCGGGCGAATCCGCGTGCGCGGCGAAGTCGGGCGCGTGTTCAAGGCCCGGTCCGGGCACCTGTACTACGACATCAAGGACGACCGTAACGTTTTGGCCTGCACGACATGGAAAGGTCAGGTTTCCAGCCTCTCGGTCGTGCCAGAGGAAGGGCTGGAGGTAGTCGTCACCGGTCGCCTGACCGCTTTTGGCGCACAGTCCAAATACAACCTGAATGTCGATGAAGTTGCCGTTGCCGGTCAGGGCGCACTTATGGCCTTGCTGGAAAAGCGCAAGAAACAGCTTGAGGCCGAAGGTCTGTTTGCGCCCGAGCGCAAGAAGCCCCTGCCGTATCTGCCGCAGATCATCGGCGTCGTGACATCGCCTTCGGGCGCGGTGATCCGTGACATTCTGCACCGGCTTCGGGACAGGTTCCCGCGAAAGGTGCTGATCTGGCCCGTGGCCGTGCAGGGCGCAAACTGCGCCCCCGAGGTTTCCCGCGCCATCGAAGGGTTCAACCAGTTGACACCCGGCGGCGCACTGCCCCGTCCTGACCTGATCATCGTGGCCCGTGGCGGTGGGTCGATCGAAGATCTTTGGGGCTTCAACGAAGAGAGTGTCGCGCGCGCCGCCGCCGCATCGGACATACCGCTGATTTCGGCCGTCGGGCATGAAACCGACACGACCCTGATCGATTTCGTTTCGGACCGCCGCGCGCCTACACCCACAGCTGCGGCAGAGCTGGCCGTGCCGGTCCGCATCGAACTGCTCGCCTGGACCGGCGAGCAAGGCGCCCGCCTGTCGCGCGCGGCAACGGATGCGGTGCAGCGCCGTTCGCAAAGGCTGCGCGATTTGTCCCGCGCCCTACCGCGCCCGGACAGCCTGTTGAACTCCCCCCGGCAACGCCTTGATTTAATTGCAGATCGCCTCACGCCCGCCTTGATACGCGGGGTTCAGACCCGTCGCCTGCAAGTGGTGGAATTGTCTGCTCATCTGCGCCCCTCGACCCTGCGAAGCTTGATATCGACGCGACAGGAGTCGCTGCGCAATCTGTCATCGCGCCTGTCCTTGCGCCCAATCCAAAGGGAAATCGATCAACAACGGCAAAACCTCAATCGTTTGGGCGATCGAATGCACACGGCCCAAACCACGCGACTGGAGCGCCTCAAACAGCAACTCGAAGCGACGGATCGCCTGCGCGAGACCCTGAGCTACAAAGCCACTTTGGACCGCGGATACGCGGTCGTCCGGGCCGAAGGCAATGTGATCACCACCAAGGCTCAGGCCGCAAAACAAACGGCGCTCGAGATCGAATTCGCCGATGGTGTTCTCAGCTCCGGCCCGGCTGCGAAGTCACCTTCAAAGAAACCCAGGCCGGACACCCCGGATCAGGGATCACTGTTCTAAGCCATGCTGACCATCTGGGGCCGAAGAACATCATCCAATGTACAGGCCCTGATGTGGTGTGTCGGTGAGCTGGCGCTGGAGTTTCAGCGCCACGATGCCGGGCACAGGTTCGGCTTGCTGGACACCGATGAGTTTCGCAAGCTGAACCCAAACGGCACAATCCCCGTGATACAGGACGGCCCAAATCCTCCGCTGTGGGAGACGGGGCCGATCCTGCGCTACCTGGCCTCCATGTATGGAGCAGATGATTTCTGGCCACGCGATCCGACCCGGCAAGCCGAAGTGGACAAATGGGCGGAATGGTCCAAGATCAACGTCGCGATGGCCTTCACGGTACCTGTGTTCTGGCGGGTCGTGCGGACCCCGGAGGCAGAGCGCGATCACCAAGCGATCGAAACGGCCGTCACAGCACTCGAGAACACGCTGGCAATCGCCGATGCGCAACTTTCTGAAAACGCTTTCCTATGCGGTTCCTGCCTGACTTTGGCCGATATTCAGTTGGGGCACATACTCTATCGCTACTATGACATCGATATTTCGCGCGCATCACTGCCCAATTTGCGCCGCTATTACGAAGGTTTGACGGACAGGACAGCTTACCAAACCCATGTCATGATCAATTATGATGAGCTGCGCACCAGCTGATCAAACGCCAACGTCCGGCCCGTAACAAACCATTTCTTCCCCAAGATCCTCGGCCTCATACAATTCGGTCGCTTGCGGATTACCTTCGAACTGCGCAATCAAACCGCCACCGGATTGAGTGAAAACCCAACATTGCGGATCCAGCCTGTCTTCGTAGACAAAGCAAATCTGCTCACCCCGCTGATACCATAAACCTTCCTTGCAATTCCCGTCGAGAAAAGACCAGATCACACGACGGTTCGGAAGATACCGCTCCACCCCGTAAACCTGACCCTCGAACCCGTAAAACAGAGTTTTACCCTGCGTATACTTGTCGAACTCCGAGCCAGACAAAGGCGTTTGTGCCGCCACGGAATGTGCGGCAATAGTCGCGAGAATCATCAGGAACCTGAACATGTTTTCATTTTGTCAGAAGCGCTTCGGTCATGCCATTCGCCTGTTGAACCGATGTCATCACATAGCACTTAACTCAACGTAAGCGGTTGATTTCACGCCACGTCCCAGATCAGATTATTCAGAACTGGCGAGGAGATGACATGACAAACCTACTGTTCTGGATCGCCCTTGGCTGTGCCCTTGGTTACCTGCCACTGACCTCTCGGCCCGCCGGATCATTGCGCACTGTGCTGAAAACCGCATCGGTCGCCATATTGGCGGTCATGGCCATCATGGACGGTGGGCCTTGGCTGCTGGTTCTTGCGCTCGCTCTTTGTGCGACAGGCGACGCGCTGCTGTCGCGCGAAACAGATGCCACTTTCATGGCGGGCATCGCCGCTTTTGCCGCCGGGCATCTGGCCTATATCGCTCTGTTCCTGACACTACCGATAAGCTCTGCCGGGCTGATCCTCAGCGCGCCTGCGATTGTATGGTCCTTGATCATTCTGGGCATCATCATGGCCACATTGCTAGCGCCCCGCGCCGGAGACCTGAAGGGGCCCGTTCTGGCCTATATCCCCATCATTCTTGGCATGGGGGTCACGGTGCTGGCACTGCCGGATGCCGGTCCCCTTCGGTGGGCCTTTCCCGCCGCCATGGCGTTCATCGCGTCAGATCTGATCCTCGCAACCGAGAAATTCCTGCTGCCGCCACACCATCCGGCCCTCAAGGTGACGCCCTATCTGGTATGGCCCCTCTACTGGGGTGCTCAGCTTGGCTTTGTCCTTGCGTTTGCGTGACCCTTTGCAACTGCCGCAAATCCGCATTAGGTGAAGGGAACACCTGTGGAGACCAAGTATGGCGTTTTTCTCAAAGCTAAAGGACAAGCTGTTCAAATCTTCATCTCGTCTTGAAGAAGGGCTGGAAGCCATCGTCGAAGATGGTGGCGAGGAAACGGCGGCTCCGGACCCGGTGATCCCCCAGCCGCAGCCCGATCCGCAACCCGTTCCAGAAGTGCCAGAGCCTGCCCCGGCCCCGCAACCGGCTGAACCGCCGGCACCGATCCCGGCTGACCCCACGCCGGTCGCTCCACCGCCGGAAATACCGGAATCCAAAGGAATCCTGAACCGCCTGTTCAATCGAGGCGCCGTCACGGAAATGCGCCGCACCTTGGACGATGACATGCTGGAGCAGCTCGAAGAACTGCTGATCGCCTCGGACATGGGCGTCGACACGGCCTTGCGTGTCACGTCGAACATGGCTGAGGGCCGCTTTGGCCGCAAACTGTCGACCACAGAGATCAAGCAACTTCTGGCACAAGAAATCGCCCGCGTGATGGAGCCTGTGGCCAAACCTCTGCCGATCTACCCGAAACGGCCACAAGTGGTGCTGGTCGTCGGCGTCAACGGCTCGGGCAAGACCACGACAATTGGAAAACTGGCCAGCCAGTTCAAAGAGGCCGGCAAGAAGGTCGTCATCGCCGCCGGCGATACCTTCCGCGCAGCGGCCGTGGAACAGTTGCAGGTCTGGGGTGATCGCGCCGGAGTTCCGGTTCTGACCGCCCCCGAAGGCTCGGACCCTGCCAGCCTCGCCTTTGACGCGCTGACCCGTGCACAGGCAGAGGGCGCTGATCTGCTGATGATAGATACGGCGGGCCGCCTGCAAAACCGCACCGACCTGATGGAGGAACTGGCCAAAATCGTCCGCGTCATCCGCAAGGTTGATGACACTGCTCCGCACAACACCTTGCTCGTACTCGACGCCACCACCGGTCAGAACGCGCTGAGCCAGGTGGAAACGTTCCGCAAACTGGCGGACGTTTCCGGTCTGGTCATGACCAAGCTGGACGGCACGGCCAAGGGCGGTGTTCTTGTTGCCCTGGCGGACAAATTCGGCTTGCCCATCCACGCGATCGGCGTCGGTGAACAGATCGACGACCTTGCCCCTTTCGACCCCGAAGAATTCGCCGCCGCCCTCACCGGTCTCGACAAAGGCTGATCCCAGGCTTCATCTGGCCCCAAATATCCTCGGGGGGTGTGGGGGGCAGACAGCCCCCCACCCTCTCCGCTCCGCAAAAGGTCCGCGTATTTGAGCGACTGGCTGATCTCTCTCGAAGGCACCGAAGCCGGACACCAGTTGGCATTGACGCTGGCTCTGATGGCGGCGTTCCTGCACGCGGTCTTCGGTGCATTGCAAAAAGGCAGGCACGACCCGTGGCTGTCCCGCGGTGCGATCGACGCCTGCTATTGCCTCATGGCCGCCCCCTTCGCCTTTTTCGTGGTGCCCTGGCCCGAACCTCATATGTGGCCGATCTTCGCGCTCGTCTGGCTGATCCACATCGCCTACAAGACCCTGCAAGCCATGGCATATACCAAAGGCTCTTACACCGTCGTCTATCCGGTGGTGCGCGGTACCGGTCCGCTGTTCACCGTCATCGGTGCCTATCTTCTGTTCAGCGAAACATTCTCGGCCGTTCAATGGCTGGGCGTGGCCACCTTGCTGGCCGGGATATTTGGGTTGGCTGCCTACAACTTCAGGTTCCTGGAAACCAACAGGGATACGCTGGGCATCGCGCTGACACTGGCGATCATCACTGGCCTGTTTGTGGCCCTGTACACCACCTATGACGCCTATGGCATTCGCGCCACCGCCGATCCGTTCACCTTTCTGGCCTGGTTCTTCATGATCGACGGCGCGGCCATGCCAATCTACGCATTTCTCAGATGGCGCGCGATGGCACACAGACCTGCGCCTGGCCCGCTGATGTTGCGCGGCCTCGCTGGCGGTATCATCGCCCCTTTGTCCTTCGGGGCGATCATGCTGGCCACACGGCTGGACAAGGTCGGTGAAGCAGCCGTTCTGCGCGAAACCTCAACGGTTTTTGCCGCGCTGATCGGCTGGCTTGTGCTAAAGGAAACCGTTGGCCCAAGACGCATTGCTTTGATGGCATTGATTGCACTTGGCGCCGTAATAGTTGAAATGGGCGGGTAAGCAGCAGGACATACAGATGACAGGCAAAAAAGACATCAACCCGTTTCTGAAACAGTTTCTGGAACTTGGCCCCCCGCTGGCCTTCTTCTTCATCTACCTGCGCCTGCGCGACGACAGTTTTCTGATCGGCAGTATCGAGTATTCCGGCTTCATTGTCGCCACGATTATCTTCGTCCCCCTGATGCTGGGGGCAATGGGTATCCTGTGGTATCTGACCGGCAAACTCAGCCGGATGCAGATCTTCACGGCCTTCATGGTGATTTTCTTCGGCGGCCTCACGGCCTGGTTCAATGACGAGCGGTTTTTCAAGATGAAAACCACACTCGTGTACGGGCTGTTCGCCTTGATCCTCGGCATTGGCCTGATGCAGAAAAAATCCTATCTCGCCTATGTGCTGGATGAGATGCTGCCGATGAAGCACGAAGGTTGGATGATCCTGACACGCCGCCTGTGCGCCTGTTTCGCCGTTCTGGCCGCCGCAAACGAGTTTGTCTGGCGCACCATGTCGACGGATCTGTGGGTCAAGATCGAGACCTTCGGCTTTCCCATCGCTCTGATGGCATTCCTGATGCTTCAGTTCAGCATTCTGCAACGCTATATGGACGATCCCGAGCAGAAATAGCGGCCCCTGCACCCGCCAGACCTGCCAAAACAAACAAAATTCTTGGCTTGAGCGCCGAGCTATGGGAAGTTGTGCCACCACCCACACTCACACCTTGCCCAAGATCGGTGCACACATGACGGCCTTTCCCAACAGCGGCTTCCTTTCCGAAGCCTCCGACGGGCTCAGAGAAATGCTTTCGGCGCAGGCGACCGAAATATCTCTGTCCCAAGGTGAAATACTTTTTGAACAAGGCGACGAGGGCGACTCTCTCTATGCCATTCTGGAAGGCACATTAGAGGTTTCCTTTCTGGCCATGAGCGGCCGCAAACTGACGCTTACCCTGATGCGCCCCGGCGAAGTCTTTGGTGAAATCGCGTTGTTCGACAATGGTCCGCGTACGGCCACCATTGCGGCGGCAGAACAGTCGCGTGTACTGCGTGTGCGCCGCAACGACGTTATGAACCAGATCAGACAACAGCCTGACCTTGCCGTGGATATGATCCGTCTGGCCGGTTTGCGGATGCGATGGATGGGATTGCAATTGAACGAGCAGGTCTTTCTGCCCATGCCCATTCGTCTGGCCCGCAAGCTGCTGCACCTGTCCAGTCTACAGGACGACCCGACGGCGCGCATCACCCTGTCGCAGAGCGAACTGGCCGAATTTGTCGGTGCCACACGCGAGGCTGTATCCAAAACCATCTCGATCTGGAAACGCGACAACATGGTCGAAGCCTCTCGTGGCGGTTTGCTGATCCAGGATTTTGAAGCTCTGCGGGAATTGGCTGATTCAGATCTTATTTGATCCGGTGTGATCTGGTTCACAGACCATCGATTACGCTTTGACCTAACGTGAGTTTGTTACCGTAGGAGGTCAGAGAATCATCCCCGATATCTGTCCACTGACCTCTCCCTGTATCTGAGCCATACGCATTCACTGCGTGTGGCTCATTTTTTGGGCGCATCAGTGATGCCCGGTCCGGCCTGCAGCCCAGAAAAAAGGCCGGGAGGTTGTCCCGGCCTGTTCAATCAGTTCTCAAGGCTCAGCGCCACAAAACGCGGATCGCCGCCCCTGCGCACCAACAGCAGCAGAGATTTGCGACCTGCTTCGCGCGATTCGTCCATACGGGCTTCGAGATCTCCGATGGTTTCCACCTTTTGCTGGCCTGCTTCGGTGATCAGATCACCCGCCCGCATTCCCTTGGCATACGCCTCAGATGCTTCATCGACATCCGTAATCACAAGGCCGTCTGCATCAGCATCCAGCCCCAGATCTGCACGCAGCGTATCGGTCAGGGGGGAAATCGTGAGGCCCAGAATATCCGCATTCTCTTCGATCGGAGCTTCCTGCGGTTCCTCCTCGCCAGTGTCAGCGCGTTCCGCATCTTCCCGACGCCCCAGCGTCACAAGTACGGTCTGCGTCCCGCCGTCGCGGTGCACGATCACCCTGACGGATTTGCCGACTTCTGCTTCACCGACCTGGCGCACCAGACCTCGGGTGTCTTCCACCTCGACGCCGTCAAAGCTGAGGATCACGTCACCCGCCTTCAGCCCGGCTTCCTTGGCGGGACCATCCGGTACATCGCTGATCAGCGCGCCGCCAGGTTTTTCCAGGCCCATGGCCTCGGCCATGTCCTCGGTCACGTCCTGAATGCGGACGCCCAACCAACCCCGGCGGGTCTCGCCATATTTCCGCAGTTGATCCACGACCTTCACGACAACATTCGACGCCATCGAGAATCCGATGCCGATCGAACCGCCGTTGGGCGACAGGATTGCGGTGTTCACACCGATCACTTCGCCTTCCATGTTGAACAGCGGCCCGCCCGAGTTGCCCCGGTTGATCGCCGCGTCCGTTTGAATGTAATCGTCATAGGTTCCGCTCAGCGCTCGGTCGCGGGCTGAAACGATCCCTGCCGATACCGAAAAGCCTTGCCCAAGCGGGTTGCCCATGGCGATGACCCAGTCACCCACGCGCGCCACATCGCTGTTGCCGAACTTCACGTATTTCAGCGGGCCCGAAGCCTCGACCTTGAGCAGCGCGATATCTGTTTTCTCGTCCGTTCCGATAACCTTGGCCACCAGTTCTTTCTTGGGCTGGCCATCGCCGGGGAAGAATTCCACAAGAATTTCATCAGCTTCGGCAATTACATGGTTGTTCGTGACGATAAAGCCGTCCTCCGAGATCACGAACCCCGACCCAAGCGCATTGCTGCGACGTGGCGCGTTGTCGTCATCTCCGCCGTTTCGGTCCTGGAACTCGCGAAAGAAATCTTCGAACGGAGAACCTTCGGGCACGATGCCCTGCGGGCCAGTCCGGCCCTCGATCAGAGTGCTGGTGGTGATGTTCACAACCGCCGGGCTGACTTTCTCGGCCAATGGTGCCAGGCTTTCGCCCCTGGCCTGAGCCATCGCCGATTGCGCCAGCAAAAGCAATGAACCGGCAAATGCCAGCCACATAAGCCGCATCCAAACACTCACTTCGTCCCACCGGACGGATACACTGCGCGCTTTCGCCTGCACTAGAGCTCTCCTTGTCGACATTCACGCCAAGACCGCTTGTTCACGGCCTTTCTTACAAACCAATGTAGTCAGTTTGACCCCACGAGCAACTCGGGATCGCAACGAAATCACCGGCAAGTGAAACCGCAGCGTCAAAATCCCAGAGGTTGCGCGCCCCAAAGCAGGATCAGCCCGCTGATCACACACAGCAATCCGACCAGGCGCCGGGCTTGTTCTGGCAGGTCCCGCAGGGCTTCCAGCATCCGTTCGACAAGCGAAGGGGCCAGCGCATAGGCCAGCCCCTCGACGATCAGAACCAGCCCGAAGGCCAGAAGGATCATGCCCATTACCGACCAGCCTGACCGGTGGGCGATTTGAGATAGTTGAAGAACTCGGAATCCGGGCTCAGCACCATCGAGCTGTTGCCGCCGCCCAGCGCCTTTTCATAGGCGGTCAGCGAGCGGTAGAATTCAAAGAATTCCGGGTCCGCACCATAGGCTTCGGCAAAGATGGCGTTGCGTTCGGCATCGGCCTCACCGCGGATGATCTCGGCCTCGCGGTTGGCATCCGAGACTAGCTCGACCACGGTCCGGTCGGCCTGCGCGCGCACGCGCTGCGCGGCTTCGTTACCACGAGCGCGTTCATCGGTGGCTTCGCGTTCCCTTTCAGCCTTCATCCGGTCAAAGGTCGCCTCAAGGTTCGCTTGCGGCAGGTCGGTGGCCTTCAGACGCACGTCGATCACGTTGACGCCCAGCGCCCGCGCTTCTGCAATCGCGCTGTTGCGGATGCGCAGCATCAGCGCGGCACGGTCTGAACTGAGGATGTCACGTGACGAGACCGAACCCAGCACTTCGCGGGTTTCAGCGCGCAGGATGCGGTCCAGACGGTCTTCGGCCACCGGGATACCACCAACACCAACAGCCTGACGGAATTGTTCCAGATCCGAAATCCGGTAACGCGCGAAGGCATCAACCACCAGACGCCGATCATCCAGAGGCGTAACCTCCAACGGCTGAACGTCGATGGACAGGATCCGGTCATCGTAGCGAACCACTTCCTGAATAAGTGGAATCTTGAAGGCCAGACCCGGCTCTTCCTTGACCGTGACAACCCGGCCAAATTGCAGAACCAACGCCCGTTCGCGTTCATCAACAATAAAGATCGAGGAAAGAACACCAACAATCGCGATGAAAACGATCGGCAGGATAAAGGTCGTTTTACGCATCAGTTGCTCTCCTGACCGGAATTGCGGCGAAGTTCATTCAGCGGCAGGTAGGGTACGACGCCCTGCCCCGATCCGGTCGAGTTCTCGTCCAGAATGATCTTGTCCACGTCACCAAGAACCTGTTCCATCCGCTCCAGATACAGACGCTTACGGGTCACATCAGGCGCTTTCGAATACTCTTCCAGAACCGCGCTGAAACGGCTGGCTTCACCCATGGCGCTGTTGATCTGTTGTGCGCGGTAGGCTTCGGCTTCTTCCAGAACCTGAGCGGCTTCACCGCGTGCCTCAGCTAAAACCCGGTTGGCGTAGGCGTCGGCGACATTTTGCAGCCGGTCACGCTCCTGCGCGGCGGCCTGAACATCGCGGAAGGCGGCGATCACGTCCTGCGGCGGGTCGGCTTTGTCAAAGTTCACGCGGATGATGTTCACACCCGAATCGTAGCTGTCCATCGTCGTCTGGATCAGTTCCTGAAGGCGCTCGGCAATGATGCCGCGATCCCGGTTCAGGATTGGTGCCAGCTCGCTCTGCGCGATAATCTCGCGCATCGCCGATTCCGACACAGCGCGGATCGTCTGACGCGGATCACGCAGATTGAACAGGAACTTGGCCGGGTCGTTAATATTCCAGACGACCTGATAGTCGATATCGACGACGTTTTCGTCGCCGGTCAGCATAAGGCCATCGTCGCTGCCGCGGGCTCCGCCCATATCCTCGGTCTGTTCGCGGGTGACCGGAATCACCTCGGCAGTGACAAACGGCCATGGCGCAAAGTTCAGACCCGGATTGCCAACGGCCGAGAACTCACCCAGAAACAGCTCAACTGACTGTTCTTCAGGTTTAACTGTATAAAAGCTGGCCAGCCCCCACAAAACGGCAGCCGCCACCAGACCAATCGCAACTGTGCCTTTGGTAAAGGCCGGGCCGCCACCGCCCTGACCACCGCTGCCACCACGGCCACCGCCGCCGCGACCGCCCATCAGGACGCGCAGCTGCTCCTGGCCTTTTTTCATCAGCTCATCAATCTCGGGGATTTGCGGGCCTTCGCCTTCGGGGGGCTTGCGCCCGTCCCCGTTGTTACCCCGATTTCCTCCGCCACCGGATGAGCCTCCGCCCCCCCAGGGGCCACCGCTGTTGCCCGCCATATGTATCATTTCCTTCGTTTAGGCCCGTGTGATCACGGACACACTTGTAACTTGTGTGCGCGCGCTTGCAAATCAAGCACAGCGTACAGGTTGCCGCATTGTCACCAGTTCTTCCGCCATAACGGGATGTACTGCAACCGTCCGGTCAAAATCTTCCTTTGTCGCGCCCATCTTTACGGCAATTCCGGCCAGCTGGATCATCTCTCCTGCTCCGGGGGCGACAATATGGCAACCCAGAACCTTGCGGGTGGCCTGGCTGACGATCAGTTTCATCAGAACCCGTTGTGTGCCACCGGCAAACGCCTTTTGCATCGGTTTGAACGAAGTGGCATAAACCTCGATCGGTTCCTGGGCCGAGGCTTCTTCCTCGCTCAGGCCAACTGTGCCGAATTCCGGTTGCGTGAAAATGGCGGTTGGGATCAGCGCGTGATCTACGGGTGTCGGGTTGCCTTTGAAGACGGTTTCCACAAAAGCCATGCCCTCGCGGATGGCCACGGGTGTCAGGTTGACCCGGTCGGTCACATCGCCAATGGCATAGATCGACGGAACGGCGGTCTGGCTGTATTCATCCACGATGATCTCGCCCTTGCGCCCACGTTCAACACCCAGCTCTTCCAACCCGAGATTATCGGCATTCGGTGCCCGGCCGGTGGCGTACATGACCACGTCAAAACGATCCTCGGTGCCGTCCGTCGCCTTGACGCGGATCTGGTCGCCATCTTTGGCCATTTCCAGCACATTGGTGCCCAGCCGTACGTCGATGCCGTTCTGGCGCATCTCTTCGCAGATCAGCCCCCGCGCTTCCTCGTCAAACCCACGCAGGATCTGCGCACCGCGATAGAATTGCGTGGTCTTGACGCCCAGACCGTTCATGATCCCGGCGAATTCGCTGGCGATATAGCCGCCACCAACGATCAGGATGCTTTCGGGCAGCTTGTCCAGATGGAAAATCTCATTCGACGTGATTGCCAGTTCCGAACCCGGGAAGTCAGGCACCACCGGGCGACCGCCTGTTGCAATCAAGATGTGCTTGGCGGTTTTCCGGGTGCCATCGGTCAGCTCGACCGTATGGGCATCCACCAGGCGCGCGCGCTGATCAAAGCTTTCAACGCCGTTGTTTTTCAGGATGTTGCGATAGATTCCTTCCAGCCGATCCAATTCGGATACCAGCTTGCTGTGAAAGGTGTTCCAGTTGAACGCACCGGGTTGAATATCCCAACCATAAGCTAGCGCATCCCCGACCATGCCTGAGTATTCGCTGGCAAAGACCATCAGTTTCTTTGGCACGCAGCCCCGGATCACACAGGTGCCGCCATAGCGGTCTTCTTCAGCCAGCGCGACCTTCGCACCGGCTTCACCCGCCGCCACACGCGCTGCCCGGACCCCGCCCGAGCCTCCGCCGATGACAAAAAGATCATAGTCAAAGCTCATGCCGGGTTCCTTCGTTCAACTTGCAAAATTCCTCTGGATATCTGGGCGCGAAAACCGCGGTGCCAACCCCCGGGCATGGAATTTTCGATCTTTTGCCGACGCTTGTCCGATTGGCTTGCATAAAACTCAGTCCGTTTGGTCGGAAAACAGGTTTTCCCGGGATCCGCTCAACAGCTGATCCAGTTCTAGGGTGCCCGCGTTGATATCCCGCAGTTCGACCCGCCCGTCGCCGTGGCCGATGATAACCTTGTCACAGATGTCGATGAACAGGCCGTTTTCCACCACGCCGGGAACCTGGTTGAGGATCAGGGCCATCTGACGGGGATTGCCGATGCGTTGCAGGTGCAGGTCCAGAATGTGGTTGCCTTCATCCGTCACAAACGGGGCCGCGCCATTCATACGCAGCGCCGACGAGGTTCCAAGTACATCCATCGCATCCAGCGCTTCTTCGATCAGTGTCCGCGTGGTTTGCCAGCCAAATGGAACAACCTCGACCGGCAAGGGGAAAGCACCCAGCGTTTCCACCTCTTTCCCGGCATCTGCGATGACGATCATCTGATCGCTGGCCGTCGCAACGATCTTTTCCTGCAAATGCGCGCCGCCGCCGCCCTTGATCAGGTTCAGGTCAGCGTCGAATTCATCCGCGCCGTCGATGGTCATGTCCAGCCACCCGGCCTGATCCAGAGAAATGACCTCGATCCCGACTTCGCGCGCCAGCTGCGCAGTGCGGGTGGATGTGGGAACGCCCTTGATCCGCAGACCTTCGTCCTGCACCCGTTCGCCCAAACGACGGACCAGCCAGGCCGCAGTGGATCCTGTTCCAAGACCCACGCGCATGCCGCCCTCGACCATCTCGGCGGCACGGTATGCGGCCACGTATTTTGCGGTGTCGATGGGCGACAGTTCTCCGGTCATGGCAGCTTTCCCAGTTTGGCCTGCCGGAGTTATAGGGAATGCGCTACGCGACTGCGACCACAATTTGCGGTTCGGCAAGCGTAATGATGTCTGAAGATTGCGCGTTTCCTATCGGAAACGTCGCAATCATGTCTTACGCCCTCATCTTTGTCATATAGATTGCCCGCATGTTGACCCGATACCGCCTGCACTACGCCCCTGACAACGCCTCGCTGGTGATCCGGCTGGTGTTGGAAGAAATGGGTGTACCCTATGAAACCGTGCTGGTCGATCGCCGTCGAAACGAACAGGACAGCGCAGCGTACAGGGCATTGAACCCCAACAGGCTGATCCCGGTGCTTGAAACTCCGCAAGGGCCGATCTTTGAAACGGCGGCAATCCTGCTGTGGCTGTCCGAGCGCCACGAGCAACTGGCCCCGGCGGCAGACGCCCCCGAACGCGCCGAGTTTTTGAAATGGCTGTTCTTTGCGTCCAACACTCTGCACGCAGATCTGCGCATTCTGTTCTATGCCGAGAAATACATCACCCCGCCACAGGCTGACACGCTGCGTGCAGGCATCAGACCCCGCTTGAGGCAGCACCTGACACTGCTGGACGCGCTGGCAAAACGCTCGCCAGCCTGGTTCTGCGCGGATTGCCCGTCGGTTCTGACCTATTATGTCGCCTGCATGATGCGTTGGATGGCCCTGTACCCGGCAGATGCAGATCGCAGTTGGTATGAACTGGCTGACACCCCGGCCCTGCAAACCATCCTGGCAAAGCTTGAGTCACGCCCAGCCACCCACACGGCCGTTGCAGCCGAAGGTCTGGGCCCCGCACCGTACACCTCTCCTATTTACGCCAACCCCTTAGAAGGCTCAGCTACCTGACATGTTCCTCTCTGTCTTCGATATGTTCAAAGTGGGCATCGGCCCGTCCTCCTCGCACACCATGGGCCCCATGGTGGCGGCGGCACGCTTTCTGGACATGATGCGTGCTTCACCTTTTGAATTTGCGGGTCTGAAGGGCTCGTTGCATGGCTCGCTCGCCTTTACCGGCGTCGGCCATGCGACCGACCGGGCGACCATCCTGGGCTTGGCCGGGTTTGTTCCGGACACCTATGACAACAACAAGGCCGAGGCCGCATTGGCGGACATCACCAAGACGCACACGGTTACCCCCGACGGCCTGCCGACGCTTCAGTTCGATCCTAAAGCAGACCTGATTTTCGACTATGACACCAACCTGCCGGGACACGCCAACGGGATGATCCTGATGGCCACGGACGCGCAGGGGGACGTGATCCTGCGCCAGGTTTTCTATTCCATCGGTGGCGGCTTTGTCCTGACCGAAGAAGAACTGGCCGAGGGCAAGGCAACGGATGAAGGAGCACCGGTGCCGTTCCCGTTCAAATCCGCAGCTGAAATGCTGGAGATGGCCAAGTCCAGCGGCAAAACCATCGCCGAGATGAAGCGCGCCAATGAGATCGCACGCGGCTGCGCCGACAGTTTCGCCAAGGGCTGCGCCCGCCTGTGGGACGTCATGAATGCCTGTATCGAACGCGGTTTGACGACCGACGGCATTCTGCCCGGCGGGCTGAAAGTGCGACGCAGGGCAAAGGGTATCTATGACGCGCTGATGGCCGAACGCGGCATGAACCTGACCGCGCCGCACACGATCAACGACTGGATGAGCGTCTACGCCATGGCCGTCAACGAAGAAAACGCCGCCGGTGGACAAGTCGTAACGGCACCGACCAACGGGGCGGCGGGCGTTCTTCCTGCGGTGCTGCGCTATTACCTGGACCACGTTCCCGGTGCCTCGGAGAACCATATCGAAGACTTCCTTCTGACCGCGGCCGCGATTGGCGGGCTGGTCAAATACAATGCGTCCATCTCGGGTGCCGAAGCGGGGTGTCAGGCCGAGGTCGGCAGCGCATCAGCCATGGCCGCGGCGGGGCTCTGCGCCGTGATGGGTGGTACGCCCGAACAGGTTGAAAACGCCGCCGAGATCGCGTTGGAGCACCATCTGGGCATGACCTGCGATCCCGTCGCCGGGCTGGTTCAGGTGCCCTGTATCGAACGCAACGGGCTGGGGGCCATCAAGGCTGTGTCGGCTGCGTCTTTGTCCCTTCGCGGGGATGGTGAGCATTTCGTGCCGCTGGATGCGGTGATCGAGACGATGCGTCAGACCGGCCATGACATGCACGAAAAATACAAGGAAACCTCGCTTGGTGGATTGGCCGTGAACGTGCCAAACTGCTGAGATCGCAACAAATGGGGGGCGATATGCGTGGACATTGCCTGTGCGGCAGCATCAAGTACGAAATCGACCCTCCTACCCTGTCCTGCGTCACCTGTCATTGCGACAGCTGCCGACGCCAATGCGCCGCGCCGATGACAACCTATTTCGCGGTTCGTGACGGTCAGTGGCGCTGGATCGGGGAAGAGCCGAAACGCTTCACCTCTTCGCCCGGAGTCGAGCGCAGCTTTTGCCCGGATTGCGGCACGCCAATCTCGTTCCGCTCGGCCAAAATGTCGGATGTGCTGCATCTATACGTCGCCACTTTGGAGACCCCCGAGGCAATGCAGCCCACATTGCACGTGTCTCATGAGGAAAGACTGAGTTGGCTGCATCTGGATGACAACCTGCCCACCTGCACCGGGCCGGATTACACAAAGGTTCAACCCCTGCCCGACGCCTGACATTCGACCTTTTCACTGCGCCGCGAAGCAGATAGCGTCGCGCTCATGACTCAGGATCGTCCCGTCTTGGGCATCTTTTTGATGCTCGGTTTCTGTGTGCTTGCACCCTTAGGGGATGCGATGGCAAAGCTGTTGGGCGAAACGACTCCGTTGGGTTTGCTGGTTGCAGCCCGGTTTGCGGTGCAAGCGCTGATTCTCATCCCGCTGGTGATGATGACAGGCCGGCCCTGGCGGATGCGCGGACGTATCCTGCGCCTGACAGTCATCCGCACACTGCTGCACATCATCGGCATAACCGCGATGTTCAGTGCGTTGAAGTTCCTGCCCCTGGCTGATGCCGTCGCCATTGCCTTTGTCATGCCGTTCATCATGTTGCTGCTGGGCAGATACGTTCTGGGCGAAGAGGTCGGCGTGCGGCGCCTTGTGGCCTGCATTGTCGGTTTCATCGGCACACTTCTGGTCATCCAGCCCAGTTTTGCCGAGGTAGGCTTACCTGCCCTGCTGCCGTTGATCGTCGCCGTGGTCTTTGCGCTGTTCATGCTGGTCACGCGGCAAATCGCCAAGGAAACTGATCCGATTTCCTTGCAGGCGGTGTCCGGCGTCATGGCCACTGTGGGGTTGGTTCCTGTCCTTGTGATCGGAACATCGCTTGGGATCTGGAACCTGTCTGCTGCCTTGCCCGCCCCCGATCTGTATTGGCTGTTGATCGCGATAGGAGTTTTGGGAACTGTCGCGCATCTGCTGATGACATGGTCGCTGCGCTATGCACCTTCGGCCACGCTGGCCCCGATGCAATATCTGGAAATCCCGGTGGCAACCCTGATTGGCTGGGCAATCTTCAGCGACCTGCCGGACGGGCTGGCAGCGGTTGGTATCATGATCACCGTCGCCGCCGGTTTGTACGTTATTCTTCGCGAACGGGCCACCGCTCGCTCTGCCCCGACAGAAACACCTGCATGAGCGGATCGAGTGTGGCGCGGGGAACCATCACCAAAAGACCAGGCCCATCCATCTGCAATTCAACATCCGACAGCGCGCGATTGGAGGTGCCCACCCGGTCGTCCGGTTGCAACCGCAGGCCGTCAATGGGCCATTCCAGCCCGTTGCTGCGCCCTGTCACAGGGCGCATTGGAAACAGCGACACCACATCCCCGGGCAAAACCGGCAGCCGGATTTGGCGGGGCGCGTGAAACACCACCTCATGCGCGCCCAGCAGAATGCAGGCCTGTTCCTGACGTCTGACCAGCACGTTCAGAACGGCCAGCTGATGATCAAGCCGCCCGCCCAGAAAGCCGGCCCCCAAAACCAGTGGGGCCTGCAAATTGCGCAAGGCCTTGTCGAAATCGGTGCTGTCCTGTTCACGAATGGCAAAAAGCCGGTCAGACGGGATTTTGGCTTTCGATGCTTTGTCCAGCGAATCGAAATCCCCGATGACCGCATCCGGAATCCGGCCTGATTCTGTCAGAACTGCCGCTCCACCATCCGCCGCAACGACTGAAGTGACGCGGTTCAGCACCAAATTCAGGTCCTCGGAGCCAACAAAACCGCCCCCAAACAGCCCGATTGGATCGGCGGAGCGTACAATTGGTTCATTTTTCCTAAGATTGGCCATTTTTCCCGGATTTGGACACATTAAGACCACAAAATGATAGGTTCATGCATAAAGTTCAGAGCCTTCGTGTGCTCCCGATTCCGGGTAAGTGGGCTCTCGTAGTTTGTAAAGGACGTGCGTCTGATGGTACAGAATAACAAGGTATTAACCGTTTCATATGGAACCTTCTCCTGCACTTTGGAAGGATTCGACGATTCCTTTGAAACGATGAAAGCCATTGCCGAATATTTCCGCGATCTCGCTGCGGATGATCGTTACTTCGGCTCAGAGCCTCCACAACCAGACGCCGAAATGCTGACCCGTATCGCACGCCGCGACGCATCGCAACGCGTCGAAGCCAGCCAAAACGAATCCGGGCTTCTGCTGCGTGCCGCTCCAAACACCGAAGCCCCGGCACCGGTCGCGTCTGACGCACCGGTCCCGCATGCGCAAAATGCAGATGCTATGACCACTCCCCCTCCCGCATATTCCCAAGCAAGCCCGGGGCAGACCGCGTTCATGGACGCGGAGGCCGTCGACGCCACTGCATCTCCGCCGGCCGACAGCATTGCCGCAAAACTGCAACGCATCCGGGCCGTTGTTTCCCATTCGGACGTCCCCCCCACTGCCTATTCCGAAGACGAGGAATCTTCGCTGCTGGCCAACACCGCCCCCCCGGTGGACGCCGTGGCCGCCGCGTTCGAAGCAGGCGCTCTCAACGAAGAAGACTTTGCTGAACCTACGCAGCCCGAGGCCGCGGAAATCGAGGATCTGCAAGCGCTTGACGCCGAAGATGTACAAGCCGACGGCGCGCCGGCAATATCGGAAAAGCACGACTTCGAAACCGCAGAGCCGAATATCGAGAACAATTCCGAACAGCAGGTGCAACTGACCCCCGACCACCTGCGGGATGAAGAAATCGAGGTCGCAACCGACCTCGCGCAGCTTCCTGCTGAGCCCCTGTTCTCGGATCTTGAAGAGGATACCGACGAGGAAATCGACGAGGAGGATGTTCCAAACATCCTCAACGTCGAAGACGTTGCGATCGAATCCGAAGTTGAACCAGGCGATGAGCCGCAAGATGATCAGGCGCAAGGAGTATTGACGGAAGAGGACGAAATTCACCTGCTGTCCGAGATTTCCGAAATCGAAAAAGACATGGCAGGCCGTTCTAGCCAAAAACTGACGGATGACGCCGATCCTGATCAGGATATCTCGCGACTGATGGCCAAAACCGGTGAACATATGGAGGACCCCTCCAGCAGCGACGCGCGAGAAACCTATTCGCACCTTCGCACCGCCGTTGCCGCGACCGAGGCCGACCGAGATGGCCAACCGGCCCCGGACACCTCGCCTGTCGATGAGTATCGCGTTGATCTGGCGTCAGCGGTCAGCCCGCGCCGCCCCGAAGTAAACGTGACCAGTATACGCCCGGAAGCTGACGCTCCGGCTCCGTTGAAGCTGGTTGCCGAGCAGCGCGTGGACGATCAAAGCGAATCCAATGGCCCCGTGATGCCGCGTCGCGTGACGACTCAGGTCGAAGAAACCGGGTCGGAAGAAGGCGGTTTTGCGCAATTCGCACAGGATCAGGGTGCACAGTCGCTTCAGGATCTGCTTGAAGCGGCGGCGGCCTACCTGTCCTTCATCGAAGGACAGCAGCAATTCTCGCGCCCGCAGCTGATGAACAAGGTCCGTTCTTTGAAGCAGGATGAGTTCAATCGCGAAGAAAGCCTGCGTTCCTTCGGACAGCTGCTGCGCGATGGAAAAATCGAAAAGGCCGGTGGCGGCCGTTTTGCGGCCTCTGACCTGATCGGCTTCCGTCCTGATGATGAGCGCGCAGTAGGCTGACTGCCGCGCCAATTGACAAAAAGGGTCGGGTAAACCCCGGCCCTTGTTTTTTGCCGCTCGTCCAGAGACAAACGCCCGGTTGTTAAACACGACTCAGGGTTGGCCATTGTGCCGGGCCCGACCAGCCCCCTTGGTCCGAGCATTGGCCCAGCTCAATGCAGCAAAGTCACAGAACCTACATATAACTGCGCGCGTTTACACACACGACGTTTGCCCGCTTAATCTTTTGCAGTGTCAAACCCGGCTCAGGATTGATCCGGGTCCTCTTTGCCAACACCGCGAAAAACGAACTTGAACGGCAGGGCCCAAAGAATCCCCAGAACGATATAGACCAGAAGTTCCACCCATATCGGGGGGCGCTCCAGCCAGTTCAGAACCGTCACCACCGCCACAATATAAAGTGGCAGGCCGATCACAAGAATAACCAACGACCAGCGCCGGCGCGCCTTATAGCTCAGACCTGTTTTCTGCTCTTTGTTCATCAATCAGCAAACGGGTCGGTCACCAGAATGGTGTCGTCCCGCTCCGGGCTGGTGGACAAAAGGGCCACCGGGCATTCGATCAGCTCTTCGACCCGGCGCACATACTTGATTGCATTGGCAGGCAAATCGGCCCAGCTGCGCGCGCCTTCGGTGGATTCGCTCCAGCCCGGCATTTCCTCGTATATCGGAGTGCAGCGCGCCTGCTGATCAGCAGCGGTTGGCAGATAGTCCAAGCGTTCGCCGTCCAGATCATAGCCCACGCAGATCTTCAGGGTTTCAAACCCGTCCAGAACGTCCAGCTTGGTCAGAGAGATGCCGTTCACGCCGCTGGTCGCACAGGTCTGACGGACCAGGCACGCATCGAACCACCCACAGCGGCGCTTGCGACCTGTCGTTGTCCCGAACTCATGCCCGCGTTCCCCAAGGCGCTGACCATCCGCATCCTCAAGTTCTGTCGGGAATGGGCCTTCGCCGACACGGGTGGTGTAGGCTTTTACAATCCCCAGCACAAAATCGATCGATCCCGGTCCAATCCCCACCCCTGTCGCGGCCTGACCTGCGATCACGTTGGAAGAGGTTACGAATGGATAGGTGCCGAAATCGATGTCCAGCAGCGCGCCTTGCGCCCCTTCGAAAAGGATGCGTTTTCCGGCTTTGCGCTTTTCGTTCAGAACTTTCCAGACCGGAGCAGCAAAAGGCAGGATGCTCTGCGCGATCTCTTTCAATTGGGCAATCAGCGCGTCGCGGTCGACCGGTTCGATTCCCAAACCTTTGCGCAGCGGGTCATGGTGCTGCAAAGCACGGTCCACCCGAGCCTCGAGAGTGGCTTCATCCGCCAGATCCGCGACGCGAACGGAACGACGCCCGACCTTGTCTTCATAGGCCGGGCCAATCCCACGACCTGTTGTGCCGATCTTGGTCCCCTTGCTGGCCGCCTCTTCACGAGCGCGATCCAGTTCACCGTGGATCGGCAGGATCAACGGGGTATTCTCGGCAATCATCAGCGTATCGGGGGTGATTTCTACACCTTGTGCCTGGATGGTCGCGATTTCCTTGACCAGATGCCAGGGGTCCAACACCACGCCGTTGCCGATGACGCTCAGCTTACCGCCGCGCACGACACCGGACGGCAGAGCGTGCAGCTTGTAAACCTCGCCGTCAATGACCAACGTATGACCGGCATTATGCCCGCCCTGAAAACGCGCGATCACGTCCGCCCGCTCGCTGAGCCAGTCGACGATCTTGCCTTTTCCTTCGTCACCCCACTGGGCGCCGACAACAACCACGTTGGCCATATCCGGTCCTTTTGCGCTGAGTTATCAAACCCGGCTCATATAGCCGGGCGCAAACGGCAGGGAAACCGATATTTCGCCGCAGATGAAAATCGCGCGAACGCGCGATGCCTCCGGCGGGGATATTTGTGGCCAGATGAAAAGCGGATCCCCTGCTTCATCTGGCTGAAAATATCCCGGGGGAGTCGCACGGAACGGGCGGCGGGGGCAGAGCCCCCTGCCCGGCATCAACGCAGATGCACCGGTTGCCCGTGAGGTGTCGTCAGATACGCCTCTTCCCATGCCCGATGCAGGTCTTTCACATCCTGCGGCAGAGCAGCCCCCTGCTCGGCGAGCATAGCCTCAAGTGTTTCCAGCCATGCCTGGAAATAGTCGCCGCCGCCATCCAGCTCTCGCGTAAGCCCGTGGCGCGTCAACGTGTCCGAGAACCGAGCCGCCCAATCCGCCCATTCGAACCGCCCCGCCTCGTTCAGGGCAACGGTGACGGCAAAGACCTGAGCGTGCCAGGGTTCGGCAAACACCGGTTCTGGGGCTGAATGTTCGTTGCAGCCGCTCATGCCGGTTCCAGATAGCTTTGCCAGAGATCCAGTACCACTTCGTCATCCGGATGCTCCGGGCTGGTCCAAAGTTCCGATGCGGGGAAGACTACCGCATAGATCGGTTCGGGCGCTTCGCCCAACCCATGAGCATTGGAATCGGGCAGGACATGGGTTCCGTGCAGGCGCAGGATTCGGCCCCTGGCACCGGATGCATAAACAGGCAGGCGCGTGTGACCCCCATCCACGAGGCGATTTGCTGCCGGTCGGACCGTGACAACCTCTTGCCCCACAGAATACAGCGCCGCGACATTGGAAGGCCTGTCCGCAGGCCCGCCTTTGGCAAGGGCAGCGGACACTGCTTCCGCCTTGAGCGCTCTGTCCGCCAAGGGGTGCGGGTTGTCGCCGCCCACACCACGCAGATCTTCCAATGTCAGAACACCCTTTTCGACCAGCAGATCGGCCAGACCGGATATCCATTTCTCATAATACGAAAACCGGGTGTAATCCTTCGGAGACAGGCGTTCCCTGGCGTGGCGGGATACGTCGATATTCCACTGCCCCAGAAAACCGGAGGCAAGTGTCACCGCCAGCGCCCGTGCGTGCCAGTCTTCGGCAAAAACCGGCGCATCCTCGGCCTCGGGATTTATCGGGCCATCTCCAAAGCGGCCGCCCATATCGTGAACGCGGGTCATGAAGGGGCCTTCGGCAGGCCCGTGCCGATCATGCTGTCACGTGTCACAAGTGCGGCAAGCGCCTCCTCACCCATCCCATCAGTTCCATCGGGACGCATCGGCAGAACGAGATAGCGAACCTCGGCCGTCGAATCCCAGACCCGCACCGAAGTGTCTTCAGGCAGGGTGAGGCCGAATTCGGCCAGTACCTTGCGGGGTTCACGCACCGCTCGGGCACGGTAGGCATCAGATTTGTACCAGCCCGGCGGGATACCCAGCAACGGCCAAGGATAGCAGCTGCACAAGGTGCAGACGACCATGTTGTGCCGGGTTGGCGTGTTCTCGACAACAACCATGTGTTCACCCTGGCGACCATAATAACCAAGATCCGCGACCATCGAGGTGGCGTCTTCCAGCAGAGCGGCCTTGAAAGCTGGGTCGCTCCAGGCTTTGGCAACCACGCGCGCGCCATTTTGCGGCCCGATCCTGTTCTGATAGGTGTCGATGATTTCGTCCAGAGCTGCCGGGTCGATCAGGCCCTTGCGGGTCAGAATCGTTTCCAGCGCTTTGACGCGCAGCGCGGGTTCGGGCGGCAAAAGGGCGTGCGGGTGGTCGTGGTCGTCATGTGGCATGGGCCGCAGCCTGCGTCACGCATCGGCGTTCTGTCCAGTCCCTTTGACGTGATATGACATATCACGTGCGGTGATGCGAACTCGTGACTTGCCCCCGCTGGCAAACTTGCATAAGTACCACGCGATACACGCCACGCTGTACAGGACCACCATGGAAAACGTCGTTCTTATCATCCACCTTCTTTTGGCTCTGGGCCTGATTGCCGTTGTTCTGATGCAACGGTCCGAAGGCGGTGGCCTTGGCATGGGCGGCGGCGGTGGTGCCATGACTGGCCGGGCAGCAGCGACCGCTTTGGGCAAACTGACCTGGATCCTTGCCGCTTGCTTCATCGTGACCTCGATCACGCTGACCATTCTGGCGGCGCAGAAATCTTCGGGAAGCTCGGTAATCGACCGTTTGGGCGTCCCGGCTCCGGCTTCAAGCGAAGAAAATACTCCGGCAATTCCGTCGGCGGATGACCTTCTGCCGCCTGCACAGGGCGACAACGCGCCACTGATCCCGCAGGCCGACTGACCTACAAAACCTAGAAACCTGAAAGAGGACTGCAACAGCATCTTGCGGTTCTCTTGCGCTTTTGGCGCGAATCCTTTATACGTGAAGTCCCGTGATGCAGCGGTTTTTCGAAACCGTCGGGCAGCTGATTTTGACGTCTCACGGGAGCAGCCGAAAAACTATGGCGCGTTTTATTTTCATCACTGGTGGTGTGGTTTCGTCCTTGGGCAAAGGACTGGCTTCGGCGGCTTTGGGATCGCTGTTGCAGGCGCGAGGGTACTCCGTTCGCCTGCGCAAGCTTGACCCCTATCTGAACGTCGACCCAGGCACGATGTCCCCGTTTGAGCATGGCGAGGTTTTTGTCACCGACGATGGTGCCGAGACCGATCTGGACCTTGGCCATTACGAACGCTTCACCGGCGTGGCAGCCCGTAAGACCGACTCGGTCAGTTCCGGGCGGATTTATTCAAACGTGCTGGAAAAGGAACGCCGCGGAGATTACCTCGGCAAGACCATTCAGGTGATCCCGCACGTCACCAACGAGATCAAGGATTTCATCGCCATCGGCGAGGATGAGGTTGATTTCATGCTGTGTGAGATTGGCGGTACCGTGGGTGACATCGAAGGCCTGCCCTTCTTTGAAGCCATCCGACAGTTCAGTCAGGACAAGCCGCGCGGTCAGTGCATCTTTATGCACCTGACGCTGCTGCCCTACATCAAAGCGTCGGGTGAGTTGAAGACCAAGCCGACCCAGCACTCGGTGAAAGAACTGCGCTCAATCGGTCTGGCCCCCGATATTCTGGTTTGCCGGTCCGAAGGGCCGATCCCGACCAAGGAACGGGAAAAGCTGGCCCTGTTTTGCAACGTGCGCCCAGACAGCGTGATCGCGGCACAGGACCTGTCCACCATTTACGACGCGCCGTTGGCCTATCACCGCGAGGGGCTGGATCAGGCTGTTCTGGATGCCTTCCAGATCAGCCCCGCCCCAAAGCCCGATCTGGCCAAATGGGAAGATGTCAGCGACCGCATCCACAACGCCGAAGGCGAGGTGAAAGTGGCCATTGTCGGCAAGTACACACAACTTGAAGACGCCTATAAATCGATTGCCGAGGCGCTGACACATGGCGGTATGGCCAACCGGGTCAAGGTCAAGATCGAGTGGGTGGATGCCGAAGTTTTCGATACCGAAGACGCAGCCCCGTATCTGGAAGGTTTCCACGCCATCCTCGTCCCCGGCGGGTTTGGCGAGCGTGGCACTGAAGGCAAGATCAAGGCGGCGCAATATGCGCGCGAGCACAAGGTTCCCTATCTGGGCATTTGTCTTGGCATGCAGATGGCGGTGATCGAGGCCGCACGGAACGCTGCGGGTATCACCGAAGCCGGGTCCGAAGAATTCGACCACGAAGCCGGGAAGAAACGGTTTGAACCGGTGGTCTATCACCTCAAGGAGTGGGTGCAGGGCAACCACAAGGTCGAGCGCAAGGTCGGCGACGACAAAGGCGGCACAATGCGCCTTGGCGCTTACAACGCAGTATTGGCGGATGGATCTAAAGTGGCCGAGGTTTATGGCGGCACGCAGATCGAGGAACGGCACCGCCACCGCTACGAAGTAGACATCAAGTATCGCGACAAGCTTGAAAATGCGGGCCTGAAGTTTTCGGGCATGTCGCCGGACGGACGCCTGCCCGAAATCGTGGAATGGGCGGATCACCCATGGTTCATCGGCGTTCAGTACCATCCGGAACTGAAGTCCAAACCGTTCGACCCGCATCCCCTGTTCCGCGATTTCGTACGCGCTGCGAAAGACACCTCGCGCCTGGTCTGATCCCTGACTGTGTCGGACTGTCACCCCGCGTTGTTTTGTGCGGGCTGATCTCTTAACTGTATGTGTAAGCAGAATTTCTGCTTCGCAGGCTCAATGCCGTTCAGAGTTTCAGGAGATTTCCGATGAGCAACGCAACAACGATTACCAACCTCCAGCAAGCGCTTCATATGGAGCTGACGGCGGCGCACCAGTACCAACTGCATGCCCATGTGCTGGAGGATTGGGGGCTGGACATCCTTGCCGAAAAAATGCGCGCTGAAATGCAGGAAGAATTGGGCCACTCCGACGCTTTCATCGAGCGTATCCTGTTCCTTGGCGGCGTGCCCGAGCTTGCGTTTCAGAAAAACCCAGTCGCCGCGGGGTCTCTGGAAGACATGTTTGCCGCGGACCTGAAGGATGAAACCGAGGCGGTCGACTTCTATACCAAGGCCGCGTTGCAGGCCGCCGAGGTCGGCGATGTCGGGTCAAGGACCCTGTTCGAACGCATCTTGCTGGAAGAAGAAGGTCACAAGGACTGGCTGGACACTCAGCTGAACCTGTTGAAGCGTTTGGGTGAGGCCAACTTCAGCGCAAAATTCGTATCCGGCGCGGCAGAAGGAGCCTGAGGCACGCACCGCCGCCTGCCCAAGCACCAGCATCGCCCGGACCATCTTGCCATGGACCGGGCCATGCGGTTTCCGTCACTTCAATGTGACGCTGCCGGGCAAAAAACCTCTACTCGGTCTGCCCTCATGGGGTTAACTGTTGATCACACCACGACAGGAGAGCCCCGATGAGCGATCAATCCCAAAGCGCGAAGACCTTTACCAGCCTTCACAAAAAGGGCGACCCCGTCATTTTGTTCAACATCTGGGATGCCGGCAGTGCCGGCGCGGTGCGGGATGCAGGCGCGCAAGCCATTGCCTCAGGCAGCGCACCTGTTGCCATGGCACAGGGTTTTGGTGATGGTCAGAACATCCCGCTTGAGACCGCATTGGACAATGCGCGCCGCATCGTTGCCGCAGTTGATCTTCCGGTGACACTGGATTTCGAAGGGGCTTATGCCGAAGATCCACAGGGCATTGCGCAAAACGTCAAGCGTGCGCTGGATTGCGGCGTGGTTGGTTTCAACTTTGAAGATCAGATCATCGGTGGCGACGGGCTGTACGATACAGCGGTTCAGGCCAAACGCGTCGAAGCCATGCGCGCGGCCTGCGAAGACGCGGGCATACCTGCCTATGTCAACGCAAGAACCGACATTTTCCTGAAGGCCCCGGCAGAAACACATGATGAGGCCATGCTGAACGACGCCATTGCCCGTGCTTCGGCCTATGAGGCAGCAGGCGCCAGCGGTTTTTTTGCCCCAGGGCTGAAAGACGAGGCGATGATCGGACATCTGTGCGAGCGAACGAACCTGCCAGTCAACATCATCGCCCTGCCCGGCACCCCCGGCACACCGCGTCTGGCTGAACTGGGGGTTGCGCGCGTCAGCTATGGCCCGGTTCCTTATCGTCAGATGATCAAGTGGTTAACAGATCAGGCGCACACCGCTATTCATTACCGCAACTGATCGCCCTGAAGTTGTGGGATTGCAATTGCCGCCACTTCTCATCACCCTGCTTTTGAAACCGAACAGGAGGCAAGCCTGATGAAAGGCTATTGGGTTGCACATGTCGATGTGGACGACATGGACACGTACAAGACCTACATTGCTGCAAATGCGGAACCCTTTGCAGCTTATGGTGCGCGCTTTCTGACGCGCGGTGGAAAACGCGAAGTGAAGGAAGGCGCAGCGCGCGCCCGGACTGTTGTGATCGAATTTCCCAGCTATGAGGATGCGCTTGCCTGTTACGAAAGCGAAGCATACCAGAAAGCCAAAGCGCTGCGCGCGCCGGTATCGATGGGCGATCTTGTGATCATTCAGGGCTATGACGGGTAGACTACGCTTGGCGGACCACAAAATATGGAATAACCTTTAGCCATGTTGAAAAAGTTCTTTCAGGCGCTCAGACCGCCTCAGCATGAACATCTTCCGGACCCTGACGCCGAACTTGCTCTGGGCGCGCTCATGGTGCGCGTGGCGCAGGCTGATCGGGACTACAAGCTGGAAGAGATCAGCCTGATCGACAAAATCCTGGCCCGTCTTTACCAGCATAACGCGATCGAAGCAGCCAAGGTGCGCGCCACTTGCGAAAAGCTTCATGCGGCCGCGCCGGATACCGATACCTTCGGCAAGCTGATCCGCGAGACCACGGATCTGAAGGAACGCCTGGCCGCACTGGATGCGCTGTGGGAAGTTGTTCTGGCAGATGGAAACAGCGACGAAGGCGAGGTGAAAATCGTCGAGGAAGCCCGCGTTGCCATGGGGTTGAGCTTTAACGACAGCAAGGCCGCGCGTGAACGCGTTCAAAGCCGCTTGGATGTGAGTTAGTCGCCCGCTATATCTAACGCATGTTCAGCGAATTTCTTTCCCGGCTCACGCAGCCGCAGCCCGATCCTCTTGTCGACGATGACGCCCGCCTGGCTCTGACGGCCCTTCTGGTGCGTCTGGCACGGTCCGACAATGACTATTCCGATACCGAAATGGCCCGTATCGACCGAATTTCGGCGCAACGCTATGGCCTGTCGCCGTTCGAAAGCGCCGCCCTGCGCGCCCGCGCCGAAGATCTTGAGGCCGAGGCCCCGGACACCGTCCGCTTTACCCGAGCCATCAAAGAGGCGGTTGCCTATGAAGATCGTCTTGCGGTCGTTCAGGCGCTGTGGTCCGTGGCATTGGCCGATGGGCACCGCACCAGCGAGGAAGATTCGCTGCTGCGTCTGGTGGTCAGTCTTCTGGGCGTAAGTGACGTGGATTCCGCTTTGGCACGGCAAAAGGCTGCAAAATCGTGATTGCCATGCTGGGCATGTATGACATGCCCCCCCTGCAAGCCGCCAATGACAGGTTCTGGAGCTTGATTCGCGCCCAATTTGGGTCAGGCCCCCAAACCCTTACCCGCGATAAAGACGAATGGGCGGTCTGGCAGGACCCGAACCTGATTCTGGCACAAACCTGTGGCATGCCGTTTCGAACCCGATTGCATGGTCACGTGCAACTGGTTGGCACCCCGGATTATGGACTGCCCGGATGTCCCCCCGGATATTATTGCTCGGTCTTTGTGGCGCGGCGTGACGACGACCGGGATCTGGCGGGGCTGAGCACAGGCGTGTTCGCGTATAATGAGGGCTTGTCCCAATCCGGCTGGGCTGCCCCGATCACACATATGGCCCAGGCAAACGTCCACCCCGCCGGACTGCTGGAAACCGGCGGACATGCGCGGTCTGCCCAAGCCGTCGCAGATGGCAAAGCGGACTTTGCCGCGCTGGACATGCTGACGTGGCTGATGCTGCAACAACATACCAATTTGGGGAGCAAATTGCGCGAACTGGCAAGAACGACTCCAACTCCGACCCTTCCCTACATCACGTCGATGAGTCAGAATCCGAAGGTCATTGCGGGCGCTGTTCGGGCCGCGATTGACCAGCTTTGCGACGACGATCAACGATTGCTGCATATGCGCGGGTTGATCGACATTCCCGCGGCGCACTACCTGGCTGTCCCTACTCCGCCTTCCCCCAAAGATAGCGGATCAGCGACTGCCCAATTTGTCGACTGATTTTGGCCAATTTGGATGTTTCTCCGCTTGATTCTGTCATTTGCGCATTGCATTGACCTTTTTTTTCGGTCCTAGTACCGCACCAACACCACCAACCACTGGACTGCCCGTGACAGAAACTGCCCCCGTCATCGAAATCAAAGACCTTCACAAAAGCTTCGGAAATCTAGAGGTGTTGAAGGGGGTCGATATCACGGCACATCGCGGTGACGTGGTATCACTGATTGGGTCGTCCGGGTCCGGCAAATCGACGCTTTTGCGGTGCTGCAACCTTTTGGAGGACAGCCAGCAAGGGGAAATCCTTTTCAAGGGTGAGCCTGTCAAATGGTCCGGGGAAAAGCACGGGCGTCGTCCTGCCGACCCCAAACAGGTCCTGCGCATACGCACCAACCTGTCGATGGTGTTTCAACAGTTCAATCTGTGGGCACATATGACCGTCCTGCAAAATGTGATGGAGGCCCCAGTGACCGTTCTGGGGCGCGACAGGGCCGAGGTGGAAGACAGCGCGCGCAAGTATCTGGACAAGGTTGGCATCGGTGACAAATGCGACGCCTATCCGGCGCAATTGTCCGGGGGGCAGCAACAGCGCGCCGCCATCGCCCGCGGCCTGTGCATGGAACCCGAGGCCCTGCTGTTTGATGAACCGACTTCGGCTTTGGACCCTGAACTGGAACAGGAGGTGATCAAGGTGATCAAAGACCTGGCCGCCGAAGGGCGTACCATGATCATCGTGACGCATGACATGAAAATGGCCGCCGACATTTCAAGCCACGTGGTGTTCCTGCACCAGGGCCTGATCGAGGAAGAAGGCACACCCGAAGATATCTTCACATCTCCTGAATCCGAACGGCTTCGGGGTTTTCTCTCCGCCACTCAGGCGGCTTAACTTCAAAAACAGAACCAAACTGGGGAGCAACCAATGAAAAATCTGATTCTGTCCACTGCCGCACTGGCGCTGACCGCCGGTATCGCCATGGCCGACACGGTCCGCATGGGGACCGAGGGCGCCTACCCTCCGTACAACTTCATCAATGATGCGGGCGAAATCGACGGCTTCGAGCGTGAAGTCGGCGACGAACTGTGCAAGCGCGCGAACCTGGAATGTGAATGGGTCAAGAACGACTGGGATTCGATCATTCCGAACCTGGTCTCGGGCAACTACGACACCATCATCGCGGGTATGTCGATCACCGACGAACGTGACGAAGTCATCGACTTCACCCAGAACTATTTCCCGCCTGCTGCTTCGGCCTATGTCGGTGCGTCCGAGGATGTTGATGTCACCACCGGCGTCGTTGCCGCACAGACCGCCACCATTCAGGCAGGCCACGTAGCCGAGTCGGGCGCGACACTGGTCGAGTTTGCAACTCCGGAAGAAACCATCGCAGCCGTCCGCAACGGTGAAGCCGATGCCGTGTTTGCCGACAAGGACTTCCTGGTTCCGATCGTCGAGGAATCCGCCGGAGAGCTGGTCTTCGTGGGTGATGACGTGCCGCTGGGCGGTGGCATCGGGCTGGGCATCCGTGAATCGGATGGCGAACTGCGCGGAAAGTTCGACGAGGCGATCACCTCGATGAAAGCGGACGGTTCGTTGAACGAACTGATCATCAAGTGGTTCGGCGAAGGCGTTCCGACCTACAACGCTGACGGTTCGGTCGTTACAAACTAATCCGTATCAAGCGGTTCGGCGCGTCCGTCGCGCCGAACCCTGCCCGGTGGAATAACCGGGTATGACGTTCGAAAGACGCTTCATGTTTTCCTACTGCGCTGACCCTGACACGCTCGGAACATACCGCTGGTTCTCCTGCTACCTGACCAACGGCGTGCACTGGTCCTTCTACCTGTCTTTCCTCAAGGTGTTGGGATTGCTGGCGGTGACCGCGCCGGTCGCATTGGCGTTTGGTTTTGTTGGCGCAATGGCCGCCCGATCACATTTCCCGCCCCTGAGCTGGCTGGGCAAAGGGTATATTGCCATCGTGCGCGGTGTCCCGGACATCGCTTTCTTCCTGTTTTTCGTAATAGCCCTGGATCAAGCGTTCGAATGGACGCGGCACAAGATATTGTGCCCCGAATGGACCGACCCGATCCGGCAGGGAAATGACTTTATCGTCTGTCAGGCGGCCAAGCTGCCATTGGGGACCGCACCGGAATGGGTGCATGAAACCTACGGCTTTTTCCTGGCCGTCGTTACCTTCTCGATTGTTTTCGGCGCGTTTGCGGCAAACGTTCTGTTTGGTGGAATGCGCGCCGTGCCCCACGCGCAGCTTGAAACCGCCGAAGCATATGGCATGTCCCGTCGTCAGACCTTCTGGCGCATCCTTGTGCCGCAGATGTGGGTCTATGCCCTGCCCGGCCTGTCGAATCTCTGGATGGTTCTTATCAAGGCCACTCCGCTGCTGTTCCTGCTGGGGATCGAAGACATCGTTTATTGGGCCCGGGAACTTGGCGGCACCAAGACGTCCAAGTTCACCCAGTATCCGCATGGCGACTGGCGCATGTGGTACTTCCTGTTCCTGCTTGTCTTCTATCTCGGCATGACGCGCGTGTCTGAACTTGGGCTTGAAAAGCTGATGCGGAAACTGTCCCACGGGCAGGCCACGTCCGGCGGCGAGCTTCTGCGCAAGGAGACCACGGCATGAGCTGCTTGCAGACGATTCAAGATTACGGCCTGCGGTCCCTGGGTATTGGTGAGCGTCTGCTGCCCAAAAGTGACTTCACCCTGTGCGAACAGTTCACACTGATCGGGTCGGGCATGATCTGGAATGTCTATTTCGGGATCATGGCGCTGGCGACCGGCTTCTTTCTGGCCACGGCCCTGGCTGTCGGCAAGGCCTCAGCAAACAAATGGCTTCGCAAGCCTTCGGAATGGTTCATTTTCCTGTTTCGCGGCTCGCCCTTGTTTATCCAGTTTTTCTTCGCCTATTTCCTGTTCCTGTCGCTGAAGAAATCCAACCCGATGTTCGACGCCTTCACTTCGGCTTGGCTGGGGGCGCTGATCGTGCTGTTCCTCAACACCGCCGCCTATTCGGGCGAGATCTTCTATGGCGCGCTAAGGTCCATTCCCAAGGGCGATATCGAAGCCGCGGATGCCTATGGCATGTCAGGCTGGGCACGTTTTCGCCGGATCGTCTGGCCCACCATGTTGCGGCTCGCCTGGCCTGCCTACACAAACGAAGCAATCTTTCTTTTCCACGCGACAACGCTGGTCTTCTTTTCAGCCTTCCCGGCATGGCAGCAGCGCGGAGACGCCCTGTATTACGCCAGCTACTTTGCGGACAAGACGTTCAACCCGTTCATCCCATACCCGATACTGGCGTTCTATTTCATCCTGCTGACGCTGGTGATCGTCGGAGGCTTTGGCCTGATCAACAAACGTCTGAACCGGCACCTGCCGGTCGCAAAACGGGCCAAGATGCGGTTCAAACTGAACCTGGCGCGCTGAGTTTCGGCGCGCCAGTCACGTCTGGACACCAAGTCAAATCAACGCCAATCACCGCGCGCCCGCGCGATTTTCAGCACATTCATAGGGGGGAAGTGGTACCGCCTCCCTGGCTTGAACAGGGGACCTCTGGATCCACAATCCAGCGCTCTAACCAACTGAGCTAAGGCGGCACTCGTGAGGGGCGATGTACCGAACACGCCCGCGGAATGCAAGAGGATTAAAGCCGAAATTTCCAGCTTTGTTCGACAAGATCGACACCGAAGGAATGCACCGCTTTGCTGTCTGTCAGTTCCCAGCCGGACGCCTTGTAAAGTGCGCAGGCGGCGGTATGGCTTTCGTGCGTCCACAGAACCATTTCTTTGTATCCTGCCGCGCGTGCAAAGGCAGTACATGCTTGAAGCAGGCGCTTTCCCAGCCCCTGCCCTCGTGCTTTCGGGACAAGCAGAAACAGCCGCAACTTGGCGGTATTCCGGTCAACAGCAACGCAGAAAATACTGCCCAGACGCTGCCCGTCCTGCTCGGCGATCCAGCCTCTTTCAAGCTCGGGGTCACTGTTGGCGATGAAGTCGTCAAGGATGCTGGCCACCAGGGGCGCAAAGCTGTCATCAAACCCTTCGTCGCGCGCATAAAGCAGACCGTGCTGTTCAACCAGCCACGCGGCGTCATCGGGGCGAAACGGTCTGAGAACGGCGTCTTCCATATCTCATCTGACCGCAAAGGTGACTTGATTCTCAACCCCGTGCGCGCTAGCAGGAACGCTCAGTCTCGGAGGCACAGATGGGCATCAATACCGAACGCGACATTCAGGCAAACCTGCAAATCGGTCCGACCGATCAGGGTATGGTCCGCCTGTTCATCGAAGCTGACGGCATCGAAATACCGATGGATTTTGACCCGGAAGAAGCAGAAGAAATCGCCGACGAAATACGCGCTGCGGTACAAGCCGCCCTTGCGGTCAAAGGCTGACCTTACAGCCTGGGATCCCGAAGCGCGTGCAAACGGCGCGCCGCATCCGTTGCAAATTTCTGGATCATCTTCTTGCGCCGCGCCGGTGCGATTTTGTCCTCGGGCGCCATGCGCACGATTTCCGCGTCATAGGCATCGGCGATGATCAGGCCTGTTTCTTCAGGCAACAGATCGGTCGGGAACTCCGTGTCGACGGCCCAAAAGAATCGGTCACACCATTCCAAATAGCCCTGCCATTTCGAATCCGACTGATAATCGGCACGGCTGGATTTGCATTCAATCACCCACAACTCACCCTTTGGCCCCAGCCCCATCACGTCAACGCGCAACCCGCGCGCAGGCACGAATTCCTCTACGGAAACAAAGCCATGGGCCGCAAGATGCCGCGCGACGCCACGTGCCAGTCTCTGTCCAGGTTGCAGATCCAAAGTCATGGCTGAAAATGTGAACAATTAGCGAACAAAAGTAAAGCACCTTTGCGCCTTGACATAGTACCTTTTGGTATCGCATTTATATGATACCTAAAGGTACTATTTCTGGGGTTGCTTATGGAGAACCAAACTCAAAACGCGTTTCGCGCGCTGGCCGATCCCACACGCCGGAACATCGTGCAACTGCTCTCGTCACAGGACATGACGATTGGGCAGTTGACGGACCGCTTCGACATGACCCGGGCTGCGGTCAAAAAACACCTGACGATTCTGTCCGACGGTGGGTTGATCACAGTCGAAGCGCGCGGCCGGGAACGCATCAATCGACTTGAACCACAGGGTATGGCCCCGGTGCTCGACTGGCTCAGCTATTTTGACCAGTTCTGGGACGATCGCCTCAAGTCTCTCAAGGAAGCTATTGAAAGGAAACAAAATGACTGATGCCGTATTGAAGAAATCGATTTTCCTCAGGGCGGAACCGGAAACCGTTTGGGCTTATCTGACAGAACCTGACCATCTGGCGGAATGGTTCCACAAGCCTGAAAGAACACTGGCAGAAGGTCAGAAGCTTGAGATGTTCGGCACGACAAGCGGCGACTTGCTGATCTGGGGAGAGGTCCGTATCGCCCGCCCCCCAAAATACCTTGAACACACCTTTACCGTCAAACCGATGGGAGACGCTGTAAGCGTGGTCAAATGGACATTGGAACCGGTTTTGGGCGGGACACGTCTTGAACTTGTGCACGAAGGATTACCGCAAGGCGTCGAAGCATTTGGCCTGATCCTTGCTCTGGACAAAGGATGGGATGAACATTTCGGCAAGTTTCGTGTGGCATTGCACGAAACTGTTGACGCCTGACCTCTTGCGCGAACCCGTCAGACACCCTACTTAAGCGCGTGGCGGGTTCTGCCCTTCTTGTGACAGGTAGCATTCTGGTGGCCTTAAGCAATTCCGAGGGGGCTGGC